>JAWVCV010000109.1:0-10691 GCA_033858115.1 Gaiellaceae bacterium | reverse complement strand
CCCTGGCTTACAAGATTGTAACGACCGATCAGGTGATGATCTCGGACACGACGTGCCTTGTCAAGCAGGGGCCGAAGGCGCGCCGCGACCGCGTCTCCGGACGTACGTGAGCGGGCCCTTGGCCCGCGCGGGATTCAGGCCTCGTCGAGGATGCCGTGCAGGAAGATCCTCGAGAACTCGTCGGCGACCTCTTCCGCCGTACGCGAGCCGCCGGGGACGAACCACTGGTAGGAGTAGTTGATCATCCCGAGGAACGCCAGCTTTGCCAGCGGGAAGTCACGCACCCGGAAGCTCCCGTTCTGCACGCCGCGCGCCAGCACGCGCTCGATGATCTGCTCGAAGCCGCGACGCGCCTCACGGACGTTCTCCGCTTCCGGGTCGTCCTTGATCGACTTCCACTCGTGGAGGAAGACAGTCACCTGATCCTTGTACTGATCGATGTCCCGCATGAGCGCGACCGCAAGCGCGCGCAGCGTGGCCTCCGGGGGCTGGTCGACGGCCTCGATCACGCGCGCCTCTTCGAGCAATGGCTCGATGATGCGCTCGTGGATCGAGAACAGCAGCTGCTTCTTGCTGCCGATGTAGTGGTAGAGCGCGCCGCGCTGAAGCCCGGTCGCGTCGCACAGGTCCTGCACCGAGGTTCCGTCGAAGCCCTTCCGGGCGAACAGCGACGCAGCGATGTCGACGATCTCGGCGTGGCGCGCGTCGAAGCGGGCGCGGGAGCGCGTGGCCCGCTTTCGGGCGGTCACCTCCGGAGGAGCCGTGACGACGGAGCCCGCATAGCGGTCGTCGCTCACCGCGAGTGGATGTGCCGTCACGGGATCGTTCCCCAGCTCTGGCATCGACCACGACCTCCCGCCCATTGGACCTTCGCCGGCCACGTGTACCGAGTGTCCGGACTACCGTAACGGATGAGGTGGCTGCCCACCAGACGAGGCGTCAAAAGAACAGCGGCTGCGGCGCGTCCTCGCCGAGCAGCGGATCGAGCTCTTCGGCCAGCTCCCTGATCTCCCAACGGCCGTCCTCCTTGACAATCGTCTCGGCGAAGGACCAGGGGCGCATGCGCGCGACGCGGCCGCCCTGGGCGAAGAAGACGGCGCCGCTCACGCGGCAGAGGTCGGACGCGAGGTAGGCCACCATCGGCGAGACGTTCGCGGGATCCCACGGATCGAACTGGGTCGAGCCCTCCGCGACGACGGCTCCGAGGCCCGGAGTCTGCTCGGTCAGGCGGGTTCGGGCCGCGGGCACGATCGCGTTGACGCGGACGCCGTAGCGCTCGAGCTCCTTGGCCGCGATGACCGTGAAGGCGGCGATCCCCGCCTTGGCGGCGCCGTAGTTGGTCTGGCCGATGTTTCCGACGACGCCCGACGTCGAGGAGGTATTGACGACCGCGGCGCCGACAGGTCCGCTCTCGCGCGAGCGCCCCCGCCAGTAGTCCGCAGCGAAGCGTGACGGGCAGAAGTGGCCGCGCAGATGCACGCGGACGACGTCATCCCACTCCTCGGCGCTCATGTTCACGAGCATGCGGTCGCGCAGGATCCCCGCGTTGTTCACGAGCACATCGAGCCCACCGAGCGTCTCGACGGTCTCCTCGACGAGGCGCCGCGCGCCGTCCCAGTCCGCGACGTCGTCGCCGTTCACCTCGCACGTGCCGCCCGCCGCTCGGATCTCCTCGGCGACGTCTTGCGCGGGCGACCTGTCGTTGCCACTTCCGTCGGTTGAACCGCCCAGGTCGTTGATCATCACGCGCGCGCCCTCCGCGGCCAGCAGCAGCGCGTGCTCGCGCCCGAGCCCGCGGCCAGCACCGGTGACGATCGCGACCTTGCCGTCGAAGAGCCCCATACTCGTCAGTCGAGCCGCTCGATGATGGTCGCCTGAGCAGTGCCGCCGCCTTCGCACATCGTCTGCAGGCCGTAGCGCCCGCCCGTACGCTCGAGCTCGTGCAGCAGCGTCACCATCAAGCGCGCGCCGGAGGCGCCGAGCGGATGGCCGAGTGCGATCGCCCCGCCATTGACGTTCACCTTGTCGAGGTCCGCTCCCGTCTCGTCGAGCCATGCCCCGAGAACGGACGCAAACGCCTCGTTGACTTCGAAGAGGTCGATCTCGGCCAGGTCGATGCCTGTTCGCTGGAGGATCTTCGCCGTGGCGGGAATCGGGCCGGAGAGCATCAAGATCGGGTCGGTCGCGACAACCGTCATGCCGACGATGCGCGCCCGTGGGCGCAACCCGAGGCGCAAGGCGCCCTCTCGGGAGGCGAGGAGCATGGCGGCCGCGCCGTCGGAGATCTGCGATGCGTTGCCCGCGGTCACGACGCCGTCGTCCTCGAACACCGGCTTCAGCGCGCTCAGAGCCGCGAGCGAAGTGTCGGCACGGATGCACTCGTCTTGAGAGACCGTCTCTGGGCCGTCGCCGTTGGCGGTCGCGATCTCGACGATCTCTCGCTCGAAGCGGCCTTCCTCCCGGGCACGCGCCGCCAACTGGTTCGACCGAAGACTCAGCTCATCGAGTTGCTGCCGCGCCAGGCCCCATTTCTCGGCGATCCGCTCCGCCGAGTTACCCTGGTGGACAACTTCGCCTTCCACCGCGTAGCGCTCCCTGAACCCTTCGCCATAGGGTAGGCCGGGGCCTTTGACGTTCGAGAACATCGGCACTCGGGACATCGACTCAGTGCCGCCGGCGAGGATGACGTCGCTCGTGCCGGCCATCACCGCCTGCGCAGCGAAGTGAATGGCCTGCTGACCCGAGCCGCACTGACGATCCACGGTGACGCCCGGAATCGTCTCCGGAAGGCCGGCACAGAGAACCGCGCTGCGCGCGACGTTCAGCGCCTGCTCGCCCACCTGGAGCACACACCCGAGAATGACGTCCTCGATCAACTCGGGCTCGATCTGCGTGCGGTCGAGCAGCCCGCGCATGACCTGACCCGCGAGGTCTGCGGGATGGACGTCGGACAGGGCGCCGTTCCGCCTTCCGATCGGCGTCCGGACGGCCTCCACGATGAATGCCTCGTTGAGCGACGGCAATGAGATCCTTTCTAGAACGACCGGTCGGTTTTACGCTACCAGGCTGCCGGAGCGGCGGCAATCGCCGCCAGCGCTTCTGCCACGCTGGTGTGGGGCGTTGCGCGCCGCCGCTCGACAGGCAGCCACTCCGCAACGGCGGCGCCCGGCCTGCTCCACCAGGCACACGGGACCTGGCGCAGCGTCGCGCGGAGGGCCTCGACCATGATCGGCTCCGGCGGCCCGAACTCGAGCATCGGGTCGTCGCCCCGCTCGCCTCCGGAGGTCCCCGCACGTTCGGCAATGCCGGACCGCATGGCGTCGAACCACCTGGCGTTCGGGCGCTGGCTCTCCCCTTCCGTCACCGTTTCGTCGAGTTGCCAGCCGCCGTCACCGGCGCACTGGAGCAGGTCGAGGCCGGCGACGCGATCGCCGCAGGCGGCCGCGGTCAGCGCGGCCACGAGCGAACCCGCTCCGTACCCGACGATCACCGGCGCCCGCTCGAAGCATGTGTCCACGAGGCGGGCCGCGTCGAGCGCGAAGTCGACGATCCGGTACACGTGGCCCTTCGGCCGCGAGCTCTCCCCGTGCCCGCGCAGATCGACCACCCACGCGCCCTCGTCGCTCGCCGCCTGCAGCAAGCGCCGGCGCGACTCCAAGTCGTCGCCGATCTGATGCACGAAGAGCACGTCGGAGCGGCCGGGGATTGCTGCGAGCACCTGCCTGCCGGTGCTGACCGAGACCGTCGTCAGCGACATCCCATGAACTCCTCGATCGCAGCTGCGACCGCCGCCGTCTGCTCGAGATGGACGTAGTGACCCGCATCCTCCAGTCGAGTGTGGATGATCCCGGGTATCCGGAGAGCCGCGTCGCCGGGATACGGTCCCCGCACGAGCGGGTGATCCTCGGCCGCGCCTGAGATCAGGAGCACAGGCACATCGAGCGCTCGCATGGTGGCGATCGCGTCGCGCGGCGCGGCGCCCGCCAGATGCCACGGCCGCACCCAGCCCATGAGCAGAGGGTCGGTCTTCCAGGCCCAGCCGCCCCCGGGCATGGGGCTCGCGAGCGAGGGGATGAGGTATCTCAGCGTGTCGAGGCTGAGCCGGGGGTTGTTCGCCGCCCGCCGCTTGACCAGATCGTCCACTGACGCGTAGACGCGCGACGGGCGGGTCTCCCGCTCCTGCGGCAGCAGCTGCCGCATCGAGCCGAGCATGTCCGCGGGCCCACCCCGCGCGGCGTCGTAGACGGCATCGAGGTTGACCACCCCGGCGATGTCGGGCCCGAGCGTCGCCGCTACCTCGAGCATCTGCACGCCGCCGAACGAGTGTCCCATCACGAACAGCGGCACGCCCGGGCACGACTCGCGCGCGCCCCGCACGACGGCGAGCGTGTCGATCGTATGGTCGTACCAGTCGTAGGTGTCGGCCCAGGACGAGTCGCCGTGTCCCGCGAAGCTGAGCACTCGGACCGCGACCCGGGAGTCGCGAACGAGTAGTCGGGCAAGCGGCGCCAGGAAAGCCGCCGAGTCCAAAAAGCCGTGCGCGCCGACGATCAGGAACTCGGCGCTCTCGACGGCGCCCCACTCCCACACGTCGATGCGGATGCCTCTGGAGTCGACGAAGAAGCGGCTGTCCGGCGAATCCTCTGGCAGTGCAGCCGCCGCCCCCGCGCCGTTGCCTGCGCCCGCCTGGTGCGGGGCAGTACCGTCCGCCGGCAGCGCGTGCGCCGGAGCGCTCGGGTCGCTGGTCGTCATGTTCGCCAGCCGGGGAGTGCGCCGGCACGCCGGTGTCCGCGCCTGCGGCCAACGCCTATACTCACCCACTCGCGATGACCTCGGAGACTCCGCGTAGACAGTCGCGAGAACCGGGCAGCATTGACTCGATCGCGCGTGTCGCCGCCGATCTCTTCTACCGAAACGGCTACGACGCGACCTCGATGCAGGACATCGCCGACGCTGCTGGGCTGCACAAATCGAGCCTCTATCACCACCTCAGGCACAAGGAGGAGCTGCTCGAGCATGTCTGCCGGCGGACCCTCGACGCGCTCGACAAAAGCCTCGAGGCCGGCGCCGGCGACGAGACCGACCGTGTCATCCGCGCGTTCGACGGTGCGCTCGAGGTCGCGCTCGCGCAGCCGCGCGAGACGCACATCATCGTGCACACGAAGCCGACGACCGACGTCGGCAGGCGGATCCTCCAGCGTCGTCGCGCCTACGAGCATCGCTTCGCAGAGCTCATCGAGGAGAGCCAGGAGGTCGGGGCCGTCCGGACGAAGTTCGATCCGCTGCTGATGGCGCGCCTCGCGCTCGGCATGATCAACTGGCTCGTCGAGTGGTACACACCCGAAAAGGGCCTGTACACCCCGGCGGAGGTACGCGCAGCTGCGACGGCGTTCATCGCCGCGGGCGTCGGGCAAGCGGACCGCTAGCGGCGAGCGGCCGGAAGCTCACTCCGCGGCGCCCGTGAGCGACGCTCCCACGCGCCTGTCTCGGCCCTCCCAGAACCGCTCCTTGAGCGCGAACTTCTGGATCTTCCCCGTCGGGGACTTCGGCAGCTCGTCCACCACCAGGATCTCCTTGGGGACCTTGTACGCCGCGAGATGCTCGCGGGCCAGCAGGAGCACGTCCCGCTTGAAGTCGGCGTCAGGCGGGGCGCCGTCGGACTTGACGATGACCGCATGTACCGCCTCTCCCCACTGGTCGTCGGGCACGCCTACCACGGCGCACTCGGCCACGTGCTCGTGCCGGTAGAGAACGGCCTCGACTTCGCTGCTGTAGACGTTCTCCCCGCCCGACACGATCATGTCCTTCTTGCGGTCGACGACGTAGACGTAGCCGTCCTCGTCGATATAGCCCATGTCGCCCGTGTGCAGCCAGCCGTTCCGGAGCGTCTCCGCCGTGACCTCCGGCTTGTTCCAGTAGCCGAGCATCACGTTCGGTCCCTTGGCACAGATCTCGCCCACCTCGCCGGGCGGCAGGACGTTGTCCTGGTCATCGACCACGCACATGCGGTTGCAGTGCTGGACGCGCCCGCCCGAATGGAGCCGCTTCCGGTCCTGATCCGTCGCGTCGGCGCTGAAGCCGCGCCGGTACTCGAGGTCCGAGAGATAGGTGAAGTGATGTGCCGCCTCCGTCTGACCGAAGTACTGGACGAAGTCGCCGCCCCATTCCCTGAGGGCCCGGCGGACCACTTCGGGATTGATCGGGGCGCCTCCCGTGCCGCACAGGACGAGGGACGACAGGTCGCGAGGATTCCTCCGCTGCTCCTCCACCATCATGTTGAGCATCGTCGCGACCGGCACTGTCTTGGTGACCCTGTGGTGCGCGATCAAGTCGAGGCAGCGCGGCGGCGTGAAGTCCATGACCACGACCGAGCAGCCGACGAACCAGTACGCCAGACCCATGTTCAGCACGACGTGGAACAGCGCGCCGGTCACGAGGTACACGTCCTCGTGCCCGATCCGATCGGCGATCCCCAGGTTGACGCACTGCACGAAGTTGTTCCGGTGCGTCAGCATGACGCCCTTCGACATGCCGGTCGTGCCGCCGGTGTAGCAGATCCAGCAAACGTCGTCCTCGTCGATCTCGACGGCCGGGGGCTCCTCGGCGGAGTGCCTGCCGAGCAGGCTGTCGTAGTCGAGCCCGAACCCGTGGTTCCCACCGAAGCCGATGATGTGCTTCACCTCGCCGGTCCGGCTCTCGTCGTGCAGCTTCCGGATCGTCTCGGCGTACTCCTCGTCACAGATCAGGACCTCGCACCCGCTGTCGCCGAGGACGTACTCGATCTCGGCGGGCGCGAAGCGGAAGTTGATCGGCGAGTAGATCACGCCGATCTTCGCGCAGGCGAAGAACGCCTCGACGCACTCGATCCGATTTCTCGCGAGCAGCGAGACGCGGTCTCCCTGGCGCACACCGAGCGACTGCAGCACGTGCGCCAGGCGGTTCACGTTCTCGTTGAGCTCACGCCAGGTCCGCGAGTCGATGTCTTCCCGCGCGACTGCAAGCTTGCCCGGGTACTTCTCGGCGTTCATCCGGGCAATGTCTCCCGTGAAGATCATCAGTTCCTCCGACTTCCGACGCGGGCCTACGGCCCAGGTACCGATTCGTGCGGGATGCTCGAGAAATCGGGGTTGCGCTTTTCAGTGAAGGCCGCCAGACCCTCCTCGTACTCGGGCGACCCCATCAGCGAACTCTGCAGAAGCGCTTCCTCGGCGCAGATCTCGTCGTAGGTCAGGTACTCCGAGCGCCTCATCAACGCCTTCTGGCCGATGAAGGCGTTCACCGGGCCGCGCGCGATCCGGTCGGCCAGCTCGGTCGCGCGAGCCAGCAAGCGCGTGCCGGCAACAGAGCGGTTGACGAGACCCCACTGCGCCGCCTGCTTGCCGCGGATGATGTCCGCGGTGTACGCCATCTCCAACGCCCGATGCATGCCGACGAGCCGGGGCAGGAAGTAGTGGCCGCCCGAGTCGAGCGCGACGCCGAGGCGCGCGAACGGCGACGAGAACTGCGCGTTGTCCGCCGCGATGACGATGTCACAGGCGAGCGCGATGCCGAGCCCGGCGCCCATGGCTGCCCCGTTGACGGCGGCGATCGTCGGCTTCCGGAAGTGGTAGACCCTCGCCAGCATCGGGTTGATGTGGTTGGCGATGATGTCGTAGGCGTCCTCGTCCGGCTGCGCCGACGAGATGTCGCGGCCCGCGCAGAAGCCGCGGCCTGCTCCCGTGAGGAGGAGGCATCTGACCGTGTCGTCGCTCGCCGCCAGCTCGAGGACGTCGTTCAGGTCCTCGACCATCTGGGGGTCGATGCTGTTCAGCTTGTCGGGGCGGTTGAGCGTCAGCGTGAGGACGCCCGACGCGCTGACGGCGCAGAGGATCGTCTGGTACGCCGCATACGAGCCCGCTCGAACGGAATCGGTCATGTGTCGCTCCCTGGACGGTAGGCATGAAGCACGCGCATCAGCACGCTGCAGGTAACCCGGTCGTTCTGGTTCACGATCTCCCATTCGAGGTCGACGACCCCCGTGCCGTCGCCACGACTCTGCAGAGCGGCGACGCGGTTGCGCACGCGGATCGTGTCGCCGATGAACGTCGGGACCGGGTAGCGGATGCGGTCGACGCCGTACTGAGCCAGGATCGAGGGGCTCTCGGCCGGAACGACAAGGCCCCCGGCGATCGCGAGCACCATCAGGCCCGGTGCCAGTCTGGCGCCGAACATCGACTCCTCGGAGTAGACGACGTCGGAGTGGATCGGGAACCAGTCGCCCGTGAACATGCACCAGTTCACGACGTCCGTCTCCGTGATGGTTCGGCCGCGCGTAAGCTCCTCTTCGCCGCCCTCGAACTCGTCGAACCATTTGTCAAGTAGTCGCTCTGGCATCTTTGCCCTTCTGTAGCGCGGTGCCAGACGCTACACTGGATCGGTCGTTACAGTCAACTGTGACTGAGTGACCGGTCATTACAGGAGGTGCGGCGATCAAGCTCCGCGGACTGGGCGAGGAAGTCGTTGAGATCGTCCTCGACGCCCCCGAGCGCCTGAATGCGTTGTCTCGGGAGGACATCGTCGCGCTGCTCGACGGGCTGGCCGAGGCTGCTGAGGCGCCGGAGACGCGGGTGCTGCTCCTCCGTGGCGAGGGCCGAGCCTTCTGCTCCGGAGCGGACCTGTCGCTGCTCGAGGACATCCAGCGTCTCGAAGGATCGGAGCGGGAGCTCGCGCTCAGGCCGGCGGTGGCGCTGACGCTTCGGCTCGTGCGCTTCCCGCATCCGACGGTTTCCGCGATCCAGGGCCCGTGCTACGGCGGCGGTGCCTGTCTCGCCCTCGCCTGCGACCACATCGTCGCGGCGGACGACACGCGGCTCGGGTTCATCTTCAACCAACTCGGCCTGCCGGGAGGAGACATGGCCGCCACATGGCTGTTGAAACGGCGGCTCGGGACGAGGAAAGCCTGGCGCGTCCTCGTCAACGCCGAGGTGATCGAGGCAGCCGACGCGCTCGAGCGCGGACTCGTCGACGAGGTCGTGAAGCGCGGAGCGGAAGCCGGGCGCGCCCGCGCCGTTGCAACGGAGTTCAGCCAAGGTGCGACCAGTGCGCTCGCCGCGACCAAGCTGGAGGTGCTCACGCTGGAGGGCGCATTCGAGCAACTGACGACGCAGACCGAGCTCGAGCTCCGCGAGATCGCCGGCGCGATCGGGGGCGCCGAGTTCAGGGAGAGCTTCGCGGCCTTGCGAGCGCGTACGTCCGACGCCCGCGCGCGCGCCTCCGAACCGGCGTAGCGGCGTCCGTGCCGGCCGCCCGTGCGCGCCCGTCTTCGTGACAATCGCGCTCGCGGTCGTCGGCTGTCCGCTGCGGAACTCCTTTCGGCGCGGCCCGAGGTGCACTCAGTCCAGACGCACGAGCTGACCGTCGACTGGACATACGTGCGCTTCCCTTGGAATTGCAGGGTCCGGTGAACGGCTCCAGGCCGAGAGGGCGGTTCAAGCGGTACAGTCGGCCGATGCGGATCCACGCGAACGCGGCGTGGTTCGCGCTGGGCGCCTCCGCCGGCTGGAACGTGGCGAATGTCGGCGCGGTCGCCACGAGGATCGGCGACTCGTACGGCGTGTCGCTGGCGGTCGTCGGCTTCTTCACGACGGCGCTCTTCATCACGCACGCGATCTTGCAGGTTCCGGCGGGGCGCCTCTGCGACCGGTACGGGCCGCGGGCGGTGGGCGCTGCCGGACTGCTCGTCACGGCGGGCGCATCCCTGCTGATCGCATCGTGGCACGACGCCCGGGCCGCGATCATCCTGCGCGCCGTCGCCGGCGTCGGGACGGCTTTTTCCTTCGTCGCGGGCAGCGACTATGCGCGCGCGACGAGTGGGACTGCGGTCGTCCAAGGGCTGTACGGGGCGACGGCGATGCTGGCGGGCGGGATCGCGCTCATCCTGATCCCGCTCCTGGACGGCTGGCGGGCGCCCTTTGTGAGCGCGGCAGTGCTCGCGGCCGCCGGCGCCGTCATCGTCATGACCGCGCCCGGCACTCACGTGCCGTTGCCACGTGCGCGTGGCTTCCCTTCGCTCCGAGATGGCGGCCTGGCGCGCTACAGCGCCATGCACGCAGCCTCCTTCGGGCTCTCCGTCGTCGTTGCGAACTGGATCGTGACGCTGATCGAGCGCAATGCCGGAGCGTCCGCGGCAACAGCCGGCGCGATCGGCGCCCTCACGCTCGTGCTCGGCGTGATCACGCGGCCTCTCGGTGGTCACTTCGAGGACCGGCCTGCAGTGCTACGGGCGAGCTTCCTCCTCGGCGGCCTCGGAGTCGCCTTGCTGGGCGTCACCTCGTCGCTCCCGGTCGCCGTCCTGGCTGCGGCCCTGGTCGGCCTCGCCGCGGGCATCCCGTTCGCGCCGGCATTCGCGCGGGCCGCGCGAGAGCGTCCCGAGGCCCCCGCGGCGGCCGTCGGCCTCGTGAACATGTCGGCCGCCGTGACAATTCTCGTGGCCACGCCGCTGGTGGGCCTGACCTTCTCCCTTCCGGGGTCCGGCCGGATCGGGTTCCTCGTCATTGCGGCGGTCTGGGCGGCGACGGCGCTGTGCGTGCCTACGAGCTCGCGGCGCGCCCTCAGAGAGTCTCGGCCACCGGAGTCTCACTCATGACGTGCGAGCGCGCCGATCGCGCAGCCGGCGCCGACACGGACGCGGCGACGGCGCCCGCAGCCGCCGC
>JAWVCV010000108.1:0-5020 GCA_033858115.1 Gaiellaceae bacterium | reverse complement strand
ACGACCTTGTCGGCGCCCACGGGTGGCGAGACGCCGTTCACCTTGAAGACCCAGCCTGCCGCGCCGGCCGCCGGGTACTTGCCGATCTGGCTGACGTAGTCGCCGAACTGGGACGACGTCAGGCCGTAGTAGAACTCACCGGCCGTGCTGGCAAGATCGAGCGCCTGGAGGGCGTTGTCGGCCGTCAGGGTCGGCTGCGAGGGGCCGAAGATCGTCTGCGTCTTGCCTTCGACCCGGACCTTCACGTTGGCCGCGAGCGCGGCAGGCGTGAGCACGAGTGCGAGGAGCACAAAGAGAGCAACGAGTCTGCGAAGCACGAATCCTCCTTCCGCGAGGGGTTCGGGGTGAGGAGCGCGGCAGGTCTTCTGACTCGGGGCTCCCCCTTCGCGGCCTTCCCGGCCCTTCATGGGCCAGTGGCGTTTCCGCGTCGGGCGTCTCCCCTCACAGCGGCGGGACCGTCCCGGACTTGCACCGGGTTCCCTCACCGTGCTCCTTATGTGGGGCGGGAGCCTACCATGCCAGCGTGCCAGCTTCAGCCGCCCTGCGCGCGTGGACACCAATCGTCGTCTGGGCCGCCGTCATCTTCGCCTTCTCGTCGGTTCCCGACCTCGGCACGGGCCTCGGAACCTGGGACCTGGTGCTCCGAAAGCTCGCTCACGGCGTCGAGTTCGCAGTCCTCGGCGCGCTGCTCCTGCGCGCGTTGCGAGACGAGCTGCCGGCACTCGTCGCGGGGATCGCCTACGCAGTCACCGACGAGCTCCACCAGCACTTCGTGCCGGGACGGGTGGGTGCGCCGCTCGACGTCCTGTTCGACAGCGTCGGCGTCGCGCTCGGGATCGCAGTGTGGCGGAGGCGCCTGCGATGAGGCTCGCCATCGACCTGGACGCGCTCGGCGACACACGACCGCTCTGGCGCGACTGGCTCGAAGACGCGGCGCGCGTGCTCGACGTCGAGGGCCTGCCCGAGGACCGAGCGGCGGCCGCGGCCGAGCTCGACGCCCGGGGCGCCGGCAACTGGCGGACGCTGCTCGAGCGCTTCGCCGAGGATCGCGCGCCCGTGTACCTCCGCCCGGCGGCAGAGGTGAGCGCGGCGCTGCGGCGGCTGCAGGGAGCGGGCGTGTCCCTCGCCGTCTTCACCGACGCGCCGGTGGAGCTCGCGCGCGTCGCGCTGGCCCAGCTCGGAGCAGCCAGGCGTGTCGACGTGGTCGAGGGAGGTGCGGGCGCACTCGAGCGGCTCGGCGACGACGTCACGGTCGTGCGCAGCCGTGACGAGCTCGTCGCCCCGCGCTAGATTGCCGGCATGGACCCACGAGAGATGCCCGACCGGCAGTTCGAAGCCGTGCTCGAGCGGCTCGACCGGATCGCCGCAGAGCTTGCGCGCCTGAACCGCCAGGCCGAGCTCGGCGAGGGCTTTCAGCTGATGGCACGCGAGCTACGCAACCTGAACGAGTCGCTGAACGCGCTCGCCTACGCCGCGCTCGGCCAGAGCCCCCGCGTCAGACGCGCGAAGTGATCCGCTCGGCAGCTAGGGAGTGAGGCGGTAGACCGTGCCGCCGTGCGAGACGGCGTAGAGCTCGCCCGCGACGTCCTCGCCGAACGAGGTCAGGTTCGGGATCGTGAACGGCTCGCGCCGCAGCCCCGTCGCCTTCCCGCCCGCGAGCTTGAACGTCCAGACGGCGCCCGTGCAGTAGTCGCCGTAGATGTAGCGGCCGCGCAACGCCGCCTTCGAGCCGCGGTAGACGTAGCCGCCGGTGACGGAGCAGCCGTCGCTGTGGCTGTACTGCGCGACGGGCTGCCGGAGCTTGCCCGGGCCGAGCGGCTTGTCCTCGAACTTGCCGCTGCCCTCGTAGACGTCCCAGCCGTAGTTCTCGAGGCCCGGGCTGACCTTGGGCGTCCAGTCGATCTCCTCGATCTCGCCCTGGCCGACGTCCCCGATGTAGAGGTCGCCGTTCGCGCGGTCGAACGAGAAGCGCCAGGCGTTGCGCAGGCCGAGCGCCTCGATCCGCAAGCCCTTCGTCGCGACGTTGACCGAGAGCAGCTTGCCGAAGAGCGAGCGCGGGTTCTGGGAGCGGTTCTCGGGGTCGTTTGCCGCGCCTCCGTCACCCATGGTGAAGTGAAGGCGGCCGTTGGGGCCGAAGGCGAGCATGCCGCCGTTGTGGTTTCCGTACGGGTCACGGCTGAAGAAGAGCTGCCGCGCCGACCCCGTCAGCGCGCGGGTCGCGTTCGACCGGTACTCGACGATGCGAGTCGAGCCGCCGCGATCCGTGTACTGGACGTACAGCTTCCGGACTTTGGGATACGCGGGATGGAAAGCGAGCCCGAGTAGACCCTGCTCGCCACCCGCCGTCACGAGCGAGCGGATGTCCAGAAACGGCGCCGCGCGGAGCTTGCCGCGTTCGACGACCCGGATCGTGCCACCCTGCTCGACGACGTACAGGCGGCCGGCCTCGCCTTTCGCGCCAGTGACGAAGATGGGCTGCTTGAAGCCGCTCGCGACCGGCCGAGGCGTGAAGCGAGCCTGTCCGGCCTGCCGAACCTCGTCGGGGGACGCGGCGGCGGCGCAGGCAGCGCCGAGAGCGCAGAGCAGGGCGAGTGCGAACAGCGACCTCAACGCGGCCACGATAGCCAAGCGCGCAGGATGCACGGCGCAGGCGCAGTAACCTCCGCACGGTGAAGATCTTCATCATCGGCGCGGGCCAGGTGGGCGCAACGGTCGTCGAGGCCCTCCACGACGAGCACGAGCTGACCGTGTTCGACCTCGACGAAGAGCGGCTCGCCGCGATCTCGCAGCGCTATGACGTCTCCACCGTCGAGGGCAACGGGGCCAGCCGCCGCGTCCTGTCCGCGGCCGGCATCACGCACGCGGACCTGCTGATCGCCTGCACCTCGCGCGACGAGTCGAACATCGTCTCGGCGATGATCTCCAAGGCCTGCTCGCCCCGGACGACGACCGTCGTCCGCACGTCGAACCCCGAGTACCTCGATGTCTGGCGCGAGGGCCAGCTCGACGTCGACTTCATCGTCTCGTCCGAGGTCGAAACGGCGTACGCGATCTCGAGGACGATCGGCGTGCCGGCCGCGCGGCAGACGGACGTCTTCGCCGAGGGACAGGTGCAGCTGGTCGAGTTCGACGTCACCGACGTCACGAACCCGAGCGTGGTCGGCACACCCCTCCGGGAGGCACGGATCCCGCCCGACTCGCGGGTCGCTGCGATCATCCGAGGCACCGAGGTCGTGATCCCGCGCGGCGACGAGGTGATTCGCTCGGGCGATCGCATCGTCGTGATCGGGTCGCCGCAGGCGGCCCAGGCGTGGAGCGAGCTGATCGCGCCGGGCACGGGCAAGGTGACCGACGTCGTCATCTTCGGCGCCGGTCGCGCCGGCACCGCAGTCGCGCGGCTGCTCCTGGAGCAGGGGATCGGCGTCCGCCTGATCGAGGCCGACCGCGAGCGGGCCCGCATCGTCTCGGACGAGCTGCCGCAAGCGCGCGTCTACCACGCCACCGGCTTCGACCCGGACTTTCTGGAGCGAGAGCGGATCGCCGACGCCCAGGTCGCGATCTTCGCGATGCGAGACGACATGAAGAACCATTTTGCGGCGGCGCTCGCCAAGGTCCACGGCGCCAGGTTCACCGTCGCGATCGTCCACGACGCGTCGTCGGTGGAGGTGTTCGAGCACGCGGGCATCGACGTGACCGTCAACCCGCGCCAGGTGACGGCCGAGGAGATCGTCCGCTTCGCCCACGACCCCCGCACCCAGCAGGTGGCGATGCTGGAAGGAGACCGGTTCGAGGTGCTGGACATCACGACCCGGGCGGGCAGCGAGTACGCGGGCAAGATGTTCCGCGACATGCCGATCAGGGGCGCGCTGATCGGCGCGATCGTGCGCGACGGCAAGGCCGTCTTCCCCCGCAGCGACGACGTCCTGCGGCCCGGCGACCGCGCGATCATCTTCACGGAGTCGAGGCGCGTGCCGGAGGTCGAGAAGGCACTGTGACGACACCGCTGTGAACGCGACCGCTCGCGGCCGCCGCGTCGGGCGGCCGCCCTTTCTCGCCGTGGACCTCAGCGGCGCGCTGCACGTCGTCGGCACGCTCGTCGCGTATCTGAGCGCGTCCACGCTCGTGCCCGCGGCGGTGGCCGTCGGCTACGGCGAGTCCCCCTGGCCGTTTCTGGGCGCTGGTGGGATCGTGGGGGCGGTCGGGGCCGGTACCGCCCTGCTGACGCGCGGGGAGCACCGCCTCGGAATCCGCGAGGGCTTCCTCGTCGTCTCGCTGACGTGGCTCGCGGCCGCCGCGCTCGGCGCGCTTCCCTACGTCTTCTCCGGGGATGCGCAGCTCGACCGTCCGATCGACGCGTACTTCGAGGGGATGTCCGGCTTCAGCACGACGGGCGGGAGCATCGTGGTGAACGTCGAGGCGCTTTCGCACGGGATCGCGATCTGGCGCCAGTTCACGCAGTGGCTGGGCGGGATCGGGATCATCGTGCTGGCCCTCGCCGTGCTGCCCCGGCTGCGGGTCGGCGGCCGGCAGCTGCTCGAGCACGAGATGCCCGGCCCCGAGATCGAGACGTTGAGCACGCGGATCCGCGACACGGCCCGCCGCGTCTGGATCCTCTACATCGGCCTGACTGCAGTCCTCTTCGCGATCCTGCTCGGGCTCGGCCTCAGCGGCGTCGACGAGGAGATGTCGCCGTTCCAGGCCTTCGCCCATGCGCTGACGACGATTCCGACGGCGGGATTCTCCACCAAGGTCGACTCGCTCGAGAGCTTCACCGCCGCAACGCAATGGGTGATCGTCCTCTTCATGATCCTCGGCGGGATCAACTTCGCGCTCATGTACCGCGCGATCGTCCGCCGCCAGCCTCGAGCCGCCTCCCGGGACGAGGAGCTTCGGCTCTACCTCGCGCTGCTCGTCCTCGGCGCCGCCCTGATCGTCGGCGAGATCTGGACCGAGGGAGTCTTCCCGGACGGCGGCACGCTTCGAGCCGGCATCTTCACCGCCGTCTCGACGATGACGACCA
>JAWVCV010000107.1:0-9095 GCA_033858115.1 Gaiellaceae bacterium | reverse complement strand
TCTTGCTCATCCGCGAGCGAGGACCTCGGCGAGATCCTTGTCGCCCCGGCCGGAGAGGCAGAGGACGACGAGCTCAGCCTCGAGCTCGTCCACGCGTGCGAGCGCGTGCGCCGGCTCGAGCGCGGGGATGATCCCTTCGGTGCGGGTCAGGCGCCTGAAGGCGGCGAGCGCCTCGTCGTCCGTGGTGCCCACGTAGCGCGCCCGCCCGGAGTCGCGCAGCTGCGCGTGCTCGGGCCCGACGCCGGGGTAGTCGAGGCCGGCCGAGATCGAGTGCGCGTCGGCGATCTGTCCGTCTTCGTCGGCGAGGACGGAGGAGCGCGACCCGTGCAGGACCCCGGTGCGCCCGGTGCCGAGGCTCGCCGCTCCTGCAGCCTCGACGCCGACGATCTCCACCTCGGCGTCGTCGAGGAAGCCGGCGAACATGCCGATCGCGTTCGAGCCGCCGCCGACGCAGGCGATCACGGCCTCCGGGAGCCGGCCCTCCTCCTCGAGCACCTGAGCGCGGGCCTCGCGGCCGATCACCGCCTGTAGCTCGCGAACGATCGCCGGATACGGCGCGGGGCCGACGCACGAGCCGATCAGATAGTGCGTCGTCTCGACGTTCGTGATCCAGTCGCGGATCGCCTCGCTCGTCGCCTCCTTCAGCGTCTTCGTCCCGAACTCGACCGGACGCACCTCGGCGCCGAGCAGGCCCATCCGCTCGACGTTGGGGCGCTGGCGGCGCATGTCCTCGGCTCCCATGTAGACGACGCACTCGAGCCCGAAGCGCGCGCAGACCGTGGCGGTCGCGACGCCGTGCTGGCCCGCGCCCGTCTCGGCGACGATCCGCTGCTTGCCAAGGCGCCGGGCGAGCACCGCCTGACCGAGCGCGTTGTTCAGCTTGTGTGCGCCGGTATGGAGGAGGTCCTCGCGCTTCAAGTAGAGCCGCTTGCTCGGTGCGAACCGCTCGGCCCGAGTCAGCGGCGTCGGGCGCCCGGCATAGGTCCGGGCGAGCTCGTCGAGCTCGGAGCGATAGCTCTCATCGGCGAGCGCGTCCTCCCAGGCCGCAGTCAGCTCGTCGAGGGCCGGGATCAGCGTCTCGGGCACGTACCGGCCGCCGTAGGCGCCGTAGGTCTCGGTCATGCCCTGGCCGCCTCGACATAGTCGCGCACCTTCTGCGGGTCCTTGATGCCGGGTGCGGCCTCCAGCCGCGAGCTCGCGTCGACGGCCCAAGGACGGACACGCCGGATCGCTTCGCCGACGTTGTCGGCAGCCAGCTTCCCCGCGAGCACGACTCGGCCGGGAGCGAGCGCGGCTCGGGCCCAATGAGCCGGATCGTCTGCCTCCCAGGGGAGGTCGAGCATCGTGCCAACCTGCTCTCCGCCGCGGAGCAGGACCGCGTCGCGGCCGCGGACGACGCCGTCTACCCGCTCGTGCACCTGGTCGAGCGACGCGGCGCTCGACCCGGCCTCGCCGACCCAGACCGCCACTGCGAGGAGCTCGTCGGGTACCGGCAGCACCTCTGCGGCTGCGCGCGGGCTCTCCGGGGCCAGGATGAAGCCGGCGAGGTCGGCGCCCGACTCGGCAGCCACGGCGACGTCCTCCTCCCGCGTCAGGCCGCAGACCTTGACGAGCGGCCGGGCGAGCAGCTCGCGCAGCTTCGCAGCCGGATCGGGGGCCTGCATCAACGCCGACCCGACGAGGATCGCGTCCGCTCCCGCAAGCTCGGCCGCGGCGCCCTGCGCGCGGGTGTGGACGCCGCTCTCGGCGACGACGATCGGGCCGTACGGGACCTTGTGGCTCTGAGCCACAAAGTCGAGCTGCGTCGCGCGGTCAATCTCGAAGGTGGAGAGGTCGCGGGCGTTGACGCCGATCACCGGTGCCCCGAGCGCGACCGCGCGTCCGAGCTCGACGGCGTCGTGGGCCTCCACGAGCGTGTCGAGCGAGAGATCCGCGGCAACGCCCATCAGCGCGCGAGCCTGCTCGTCGTCGAGGTCGCGGAGGAGCAGCAGCACCGCGTCGGCTCCCGCTTCCTTCGCCGTGCGCAGGTGCTCCTCGGTCGAGAAGAACCCCTTCGCGAGCAGCGACACGTCGGCGCTTCGCCGTGCCGCGCGGAGGTCGTCCCAGGTCCCGCCGAAGCGCTCGTCGACGAGAACGGACACGGCCGCTGCGCCGGCGCGGGCGTAGGCGGCGGCAATCGCACCGGGATCGGCGTCGGGCCTGATGTCGCCGAGCGAGGGCGAGCGGCGCTTGATCTCGGCGATTGCGCCGAGCCCCGGGCGGGCGAGGGAATCCCTAAACCGCATGCGAGAACCTCGCCAGCTCGTCGAGTCGCGCGCCCGCGCCGCCGGAGTCGACGGCTTCGCGGGCGAGCTCGAGGGCTTCGCGCAGATCGGGCGCATGGCCGGCGGCGGCGATTGCGCCGGCCGCATTCAGCAGGATCGCATCGCGGCGGCCGCCACGGGCGCCGCCGAAGACCTCCCGGATCGCCTGCGCGTTCTCGGCCGGCGAGCCGCCGCGCAGGTCTGCAGGGTCGGAAGGCTCGATCCCGAGGTCGGCGGGGTCGATCACACGGGAGCGGACCTCGCCCTCGACGACTTCGCAGACGTCGTTGGGCCCCGAGGGGGAGAGCTCGTCGATCCCACCCGCGCCGTGGACGACGAAAGCCCGCCGCGCGCCGAGCTGCGCGAGCACCTCCGCGATCGTCCGGACGAGCGGTTTCGCATAGACGCCGATCACCTGAGCGCGGGCGCCGGCGGGATTCGTGAGCGGGCCGAGCACGTTGAACACGGTACGCGTCCCGAGCTCGCGCCGGACCGGAGCCGCGTGGCGCATCGCCGGATGATGCGCGGGGGCGAACATGAACCCGAAGCCGAGCTCGTCGATCGACTTGGCGATCCGCTCCGCGTCCTGCTCGAGCGAGAAGCCGAGGGCCTCGAGCACGTCGGCGGAACCGCAGGCCGAGGAGACGGCGCGGTTGCCATGCTTGGCGACCCCTGCGCCCGCCGCCGCGGCCACGATCGCCGCTGCCGTCGAAATGTTGATCGTGCTCGCCCCGTCTCCCCCCGTGCCCGCGGTGTCGACGAGATCGTCCCGCTGCGGGCGGACGGGGAGGACGTGCTCTCGCATCGCCTCCGCGCAGCCCGCGATCTCGTCGGCGGTCTCGCCCTTGAGGCGGAGCGCCACGAGGAAGCCGCCGATCTGCCCTTGCGTGGCGTCGCCGCCCATGATCTCGCCCATCACCTCGCGCGCCCGGTCGCGGCCGACGTCACGGCCCTCGAGGAGGTCGGCGAGCACTGCCTGGATCACGAGAGGAAGTTCCTCGCGAGCTGCGGCCCGAGCGGTGTCAGCACGCTCTCGGGATGGAACTGGACGCCCTCGATCGGCAGCTCTCGGTGGCGCACGCCCATCACCTCGCCGTCGGCCGTGCGGGCGGTGACCTCGAGCTCCTCCGGGACGCGGACCGCGGCGAGCGAGTGATAGCGGCCGGCCTCGATCGTCTCCGGCAAGCCGGCGAAGACGCCCAGGCCGTCATGCTCGACCGGGGAGGACTTGCCGTGCAGCAGGGCCTGTGCCTGGCCGATCTCACCCCCGAACGCCTCGATGATCGCCTGGTGGCCCAGGCAGACCCCGAGCGTCGGCACGGTCGGCCCGAGACGGCGGATCACCTCGACCGAGACGCCTGCGTCGGCCGGCCGGCCGGGGCCGGGGGAGACGACCAGGTGCGTCGGCGCCAGCCGCTCCGCCTCTGCGGGGGTGATCGCGTCGTTTCGGTAGACCGCCACCTCGACCCCGAGCTCCTGGAACAGGTGGACGAGGTTGTAGGTGAACGAGTCGTAGTTGTCGATCATCAGCAGCATTCAGGAGCCCTTCTCGGCGAGGTCGATCGCGGCCTCGAGCGCCGCGAGCTTGTTCAGGCATTCGCGGTGCTCGGCTGCCGGATCGGAGTCTGCCACGATCCCCGCGCCCGCCTGCAGCCGCGCGACCCCATCCTTGAGCACGATCGTCCGGATCGCGATGCAGGTATCCATCGTTCCGTCCGGCAGCACGTAGCCGACCGCGCCGGCATAGGGGCCGCGGCAGTGCTGCTCGAGCTCGGAGACGATCTGCATCGCCCGCACCTTGGGTGCGCCCGAGACGGTGCCGGCGGGGAAGCAGTCGCGGAGCAGCTCGAACGGCGTCACGCCGTCGCGAAGCTCGCCGGTCACCTCGGAGACGAGATGGGTGACGTGCGAGAACCGCTCTGGCTCGAGGAAGCGGGCGACGCGGACGCTGCCGGCCTTGCAGGCGCGCGAGAGGTCGTTGCGGCCGAGGTCGACGAGCATCACGTGCTCGGCGCGGTCTTTCTCCGACTCGAGCAGACGCTCGGCGTCTCCTTCACCGGGATGCGTCGTGCCGGCGATCGGGTTCAAGCTCGCGACGCCGTGCTCACACTTCACGAGCGTCTCCGGCGAAGAGCCGATCAGGGCGAGCTCGCCCAGCTCGAGCAGGAAGAGATAAGGAGAGGGATTGACCCGGCGCAGCGCCCGGTAGAGCTCGAGGGCCGAGGCCGACGTCGGCCGTTCCGCCCGCTGCGAGAGGACGACCTGGAAGGCGTCGCCGGCCCGGATCAGCTCCTTGATCCGGCGCACGCCGTCCTCGTAGGCTGCCTGCTCCGGGAAGCGCCGCGTCTCGCCGCTGAGAGAAGGATTGTGTTGCTGCAACACAAGCTCTCGCTCGAGCCGCGCGGCGATCGCGTCCGCCTCGCCGACGATGACCTCCGCCGTGCCGCTGCCGTGGTCGAAGCGCACGAGCGTGTCGGCGACGATGAAGCGGCTCTCCGGCAGGCCGGCGCCATCCTCCGGCAGCGGCACCGTCGGCTCGAGCGTCGCCACGTGGTCGTAGGCGAGGTAGCCGACGACCGGCTGCTCGAGCTGCTCCGCTTCCGCGAAGGAGACCAGCCGCGAGCCGGAGCCGATGAACGAGTGGCGGCCGAGGCGGCCGTGCTCGACCGACTCGAGCAGGAAGCTCGCGGCGGCCCCCTCGCGCAGGCGGAGGTAGGCCCCGAGCGGGGTGAGCAGGTCGGTGGGGATGTGGGCGGTGGGCGTCATCAACGAGAAAAAGACCCCGAGGGGTCATGGGCGAAGCGGGCTGTACGCGTCCGGCTAGACCGGGCGCAGGCTCCCGCCCCGCTCGAGGCGCCAGTGCCAGGCCGGCTGCGGGAGGGAGTTCATCGGGGCCAAGCGTAGTCGCTCCGTAGACTCTCGGCAATGGCAGTGCCGAAAGTCCTCGAGGCGCTCCTCCTCGCACACGGACCGTCCGGACACGAGCAGCTCGCCTACGACGCCGTCCGGGAGGCGGTGGGCGACGTCGCGGAGATCGGGACCGATTCGGTCGGCAACCTCGTCGCGCGCAGGCAAGGTGAAGGGCCCCTGCTCGCGCTCTTCGCCCACCTCGACGTGATCGGCCTCGCGGTTGCGCACGTGCCCGACGACACGCTCATTCCGGTGCACCTGCTCGGCGGCTGGCGCGCCAGCGTCGCCTACGCTCAGCGCGTCGAGATCCGGACGAAGAGCGGTCCGGTCTACGGGGTGATCGGCCGCAAGGTCAAGGACAACGAGAAGGTCGAATGGGACCAGCTCTACGTGGACATCGGCGCTCGCGACGGCGACGAAGCGCGCTCGCTCGTCGCGCCCGGCGACCCGATCGTGCTGGTCGCGCCACCCCTCGAGCTCGCGAACGGCCGCATCGTCTCCCGGAACCTCGACAACCGCGCCGGCGTCTACGTCGCGCTGGAGGCGCTCCGACGCCTCGAGGGTGCGAACGTGGCCGTCGTCGCCGGTGCGCAGGAGGAGCTCGGCCACCCCGGCGCCCGTGCGGCGGCGCACAGACTGCGGCCAGACGTCGCCGTGGCGATCGACGTCACCTACGCCACCGACGTCCCGGCCGGCGACGCGAACGAAGCCGGCGACCACCGGCTCGGTGGTGGGCCAGCGATCTTCCGCGGCCCCGCGATCAACCCGGCCGTCTTCGAGCTGCTGGTCGGGGCGGCGAAGGCGGAGCAGCTGCCGCACACGATCGAGACCGGGATGAAGACCCACACGGACGCCGACGACACCTTCGTCTCGCGCGACGGGATCCCGACCGGGCTCGTCTCGATCCCGCTTCGCAACATGCACTCGCCGGTCGAGCTGGTCGACCCGGCAGACCTCGAAGCGTCCATCAGGCTGCTCGTCGCGTTCGCGGGGCGATTGCAGCCCGGCGCCTCATACGCCCGCTAGGCTCACTCCGTGCCCCGGTCCGTCATCGTCTCGGCCGTGCGGACGCCGTTCGGGAAGCTTGGCGGCGGCCTCGCCGGCTACCAGGCGACCGCGCTCGGCTCCTTCGCGATCCGCGCCGCGCTCGACCGTGCCGGGATCGAGAACGACGAGGTCGAGTACGTGATCATGGGGCAGGTGCTGCAGGCCGGGGCCGGCCAGGCGCCCGCACGCCAGGCCGCGATCGGCGCCGGGCTGCCGATCGAGACGCCTGCGGACACGATCAACAAGGTCTGCGCCTCCTCGATCCGCGCGATCCAGATCGCGGACACGATGGTCCGAGCCGGTGACCACGAGGTGATCGTCACCGGTGGGATGGAGTCGATGTCGAATGCGCCGTATCTGCTGAAGAAGGCCCGCTTCGGCTACCGGCTCGGCCACGGCGAGCTGATCGACTCGATGATCCACGACGGGCTCACGGACGCCTACGACCGGAAGCACATGGTCGAGCACAACTCGATGGTCTCGCGCGAGCTCGGGATCAGCCGGGAAGAGCAGGATGCCTGGGCGCTGCGGTCGCACCAGCGCGCGGCGGCGGCGCAAGACGAAGGCCGCTACGACGACGAGCTCGTCGCGGTCGGAGACGTCACCGCCGACGAGGGTATCCGCCGCGACACCACGATCGAGTCGCTCGCCAAGCTGAAGCCCGTCTTCGACCCGGAGGGGACGACGACCGCCGGGAATGCGCCCGGCGTCAACGACGGGGGGTCCTGTGTCGTCGTGACGTCGGAGGAGTTCGCGCATCGGCGCGGCCTCGAGATCCTGGGGACGATCGTCTCGCAGGGCTACGTCGCCGACGATTTCGCCTACCTGGTGCGGACGCCCGCGAACGCTGCGGCGATCGCGTTCGACAAGGCGGGCAAGACGATCGACGACGTCAAGCGCGTCGAGATCAACGAGGCGTTCTCCTCGGTCGCACTCAACTCGACCCGGTTGCTGGGCGCCGACGAGGCGATAGTGAACGTCAACGGCGGCGCGGTCGCGCTCGGCCACCCGATCGGAGCCTCCGGCGGGCGAATCGTCGGGACGATGGTGCACGAGCTGCGCCGCAACGGCGGCGGGCTCGGTCTCGCCGCGATCTGCTCCGGCGGCGGCCAGGGCGACGCGCTGCTGATCGAGGTCTAGACGCGATGCGGATCGTCGTGGTCCTCGTCGCCTCCCTGGCCCTCGCGGCCGATGCGATCGCGTGCAGCTGCGCTCCCGTCGACCTCGTTCGCGATCTGCCGGCCGCCGACGGCGCGTTCATCGGCACCGTGCTCGAGCGGAGTGCCGAGGGCCAGACTGCGATTTACCGCTTCCGTGTCGAGCAGGTCTACAAGGGCGAGATCGAGAATCGCGTCGCGGTGGTGACCCCGGCCGGGGGCGCGGCCTGTGGCGTGGAGGCCGCAGTGGGTCAGCGGGTCGGGCTTCTGCTGACGCGTGTGGGCGGGGAGTGGCGGTCAAGCCTCTGCTCGCAGGTCGATCCTGCCGCCTTTCTCGAGCTGACGAATGTCGAGGACAACAGCCTGCCGCCGCTGAACTGGGGCGGGATCCTGGTGGGTGTACTGGTCCTCGGGGCCGGGACGTTCTTCCTCGTGCGCCGGCTGCGCCGCTACAGGACCTTGCGGTAGCGGAGCTCCACGACCTCCGCCCCTCCGAAGTGGTCCTGCTTGCGTCCGTCCGGCTTCCAACCGCCGGCGCGGTAGAAGCTCTCCCCCCGCTCGTTCCCCTCGAGCACCCACAGGATCGCGTGCTCGAAGCCGAATGCGCGCATCGACTCCTCTGCGCGCTCGAGCAGCGCCCGGCCGATGCCACGGTCCCAGCAGGCAGGTTGGAGGTAGATGGCGTACAGCTCGCCCTCGCCGTCGGCTCCCTCGTCGCGTGACGCCCCGACGCTCGCGAAGCCGATCACGCCCCCGTCCAGCTCCGCGACGAAGGTCGCGCTGCCGGGCCTCGGCTCGCGGGCAAGCCCCTCGCGCCACTGCCTCTGTCTCGCCTCGACGTCGAACGCGGCGATCGTCTCGTCGGGCAACAGTCCCTCGTAAGCGGCCCGCCAGGTCTCGACTTGAACCCGCCCGATCGCATCCCCGTCCGAGGCGACTGCTGGCCGCACGTTGACCATGCCGCTGACGTTAGCCTGCTCCGCGATGGAATTCGAGCACGTTCTCGTCGTCGGAGCCGGCCAGATGGGCGCCGGCATCGCCCAGGTGGTGGCGGCGTCGGGCCGTCGTGTCTCCCTCTACGACGCCGTTCCCGCCGCCACGGAGCGTGGTTTGGCGGCGATGCGCAAGAGCCTCGAGAAGCTGGCCGAGAGAGGTGGGGCGGACCCGGACGAGGTGCTCGGGCGTGTGGCGGTGGTCGAGAGTCTCGAGCCCGCGGAGTTGATGATCGAGGCGGTGGTCGAGGACAGCTCGCTCAAGGAAGAGCTCTTCCAACGCGCCGACGAGGTGCTTCCGGACGGCGCGATCCTCGCCTCGAACACCTCCTCGATCCCGATCACGTCGCTTGCCGCCGTGACCGGCCGCCCCGAGCGGGTGATCGGGATGCACTTCTTCAACCCGGTGCCGGTCTTGAAGCTCGTCGAGGTGATCCGCGCCGTCCAGACCTCCGATGAGACCGCGGCGGCGATCACGCGACTCGCCGGGGATCTCGGCAAGGTGCCCGCGCAGGCGAACGACTTCCCGGGGTTCGTCTCGAACCGGATCCTGATGCCGTTCATCAACGAGGCTGCCTACGCGCTGCTGGAGGGCGTCGCGGAGGCGGAGGCGATCGACACGATCGCCAAGCTCGGCTTCGCGCATCCAATGGGCCCGCTCGCGCTCGCCGACCTGATCGGGCTCG
>JAWVCV010000106.1:0-3923 GCA_033858115.1 Gaiellaceae bacterium | reverse complement strand
GAGAACCCGGAGGCCGTCCCGCCAGAGTGGCGGGAGCTCTTCGAGAGCGGCGAAAGCGACCTCGTCGCCACCCACCCTGGCCTGCTGCGCCTGCTCGAGACGCTCGAACGGGGCAACGGCCACCCGGTCCCCGTCGCGGAGGCGCCGCCCGCAGTGCCCGAGGAGCCCCCGGCAGCCCCGGAGGAGGCAGCCCCCGAGCAGGCGGCTCCCGCCCCGCAGCAGCCTCCGCCCAAGCCCGAGATCGACGAGACGCTGCTCGGAGGCGTCGCCGCAGCGATGGCGCTCGTCAAGGCGATCCGCATGCACGGTCACCTTGCCGCACGCCTCGACCCGCTCGGCTCGGAGCCGCTCGGCGACCCCGCGCTCGACGAGACGCGGCTCGTCCCGCCTCTGACCGCCGAGCTCCAGGAGCGCATCCCGGCGAAGCTGCTCCGCGTGCACGTCCCGGGCGAGACCCTGCGGGACGTGCTCCCCAAGCTGCGCGAGGTCTACTGCGGCACGATCGCCTACGAGATCGAGCACATCTCCGATCACTCCGAGCGCGTGTGGCTGCGGCAGGCGATCGAATCCGGCCGCTACCGCACGGCGCTGACGCGCGAGGAGCGGATCAAGCTGCTCGAGCTCGTCTCCAAGGCGGAGGGATTGGAGCAGTACCTCCGGCGCGCGTTCCTCGGCCAGAAGCAGTTTTCGCTCGAGGGCCTCGACACGATGGTGCCGATGCTGGACGAGGCCGTGGAGATCGCCGCCGGCGCGGGCGCCCACGAGGTCGTGATCGGGATGGCGCACCGCGGCCGCCTGAACGTGCTCGCGCACACCCTGGGCCGTCCCTACGAGACGATCCTGCGCGAGTTCGAGGGCGAGCGCACGATCGAGGCAGTCGTGTCGAACGACGAGGGCGGCACCGGTGACGTGAAGTACCACCTCGCCGCCACCGGGACCCGCGCCACGGGCTCCGGTGAGGTCACCGTCACGCTCGCGCCCAACCCGAGCCATCTCGAGGCGGTCGACCCGGTCGTCGAGGGGTGGACGCGGGGCGAGCAGACCGACCGCTCCTACGGTGCGGGCGTCCACGATCCCTCCGTGGCGCTGCCCATCCTCATCCACGGCGACGCCTCGTTCGCCGGCCAGGGTGTCGTCGCGGAGACGCTGAACCTGTCGAACCTCGACGGGTACACGACGGGCGGGACGCTCCACCTGATCTCGAACAACCAGGTCGGCTTCACCACCGATCCGACCGAGGGGCGCTCGACACGCTATTCGAGCGACCTCGCGAAGGGCTTCGACATCCCGATCGTGCACGTCAACGCCGACGATCCGGAGGCGGCGATCGCGGCGGTCCGGCTGGCGATGGCCTACCGGCAGGAGTTCGGGCACGACATCGTCGTCGACCTCGTCGGCTACCGGCGCTTCGGCCACAACGAGCAGGACGAAGCGGCCTACACGCAGCCGCTGATGGTCGCGCAGATCGCCGCGCAGCCGACCGTGCGGGAGCGCTATGCCGCCCGGCTCATCGAGGAAGGGGTGCTCACCGCGGAGGAAGCGGAGGCGCTCTTCAAGCAGACGCAGACGGAGATCCGCGCCGCGCACGAGCGCCTGAAGGCGTCGTTCTCCCAGCCGGCGCAACCGCGCGAGGGGCGAATCCCCGCCGACACCGGCGGCGCCGTCGTCACCGCGCTGCCCGCGGACCGCCTGCGGGAGCTGAACGAGCAGCTCTTGCAGCTGCCGGACGGGTTCGAAGCCAACCCCAAGCTGCTGAAGCAGCTGGAGCGCCGTCGCGAGGCGCTCGCCGAGGGCGGGATCGACTGGGGGCAGGCCGAGGCGCTCGCGTTTGCAAGCCTCCTCACCGAGGGGATCCCGATCCGCCTCTCGGGACAGGACACCGAACGCGGCACCTTCTCGCACCGTCACGCCGTGCTGCACGATCAGCGCACGGGGGAGACGTATGCCCCGATCCAGAACCTTCCGGGTGCGAGCGCAGCGATGGAGATCTACAACTCGCCCCTGTCCGAGTACGCCTGCCTCGGCTTCGAGTACGGCTACGCGGTCGCCGCTCCCGACGCGCTCGTGCTCTGGGAGGCGCAGTTCGGGGACTTCGTCAACGGGGCGCAGATCGTCGTCGACCAGTTCCTCGTCGCCGGGCTCTCGAAGTGGGGTCAGACCTCGCGACTGACGTTGCTGCTCCCGCACGGCTACGAGGGCAACGGGCCGGAGCATTCGAGCGCGAAGCTCGAGCGGTTCCTCCAGCTGGCAGCCCAGGAGAACATCCGCGTTGCGAACTGCACGACGGCTGCGCAGTACTTTCACCTGGTCCGGCGGCAGGCGCTCGACGCGACTGCCCGGCCGCTCGTCGTGATGACGCCCAAAGGACTGCTGCGACTCAAGCAGGCGGGCTCGACGTTCTCGGACCTCTCCGAAGGCCGCTTCGAGCCCGTGCTCGACGACATCGATGCCAACCATGTGGCAGTCACGCGCCTCGTCCTCTGCTCGGGCAAGGTCTACTACGACATCGAGGGCCATGAGGACCGAGAGAAGGCGCCGTCCGTGGCCGTCGCGCGGCTGGAGCAGCTCTATCCCTTCCCGGTCGAGTCAACGGCGTCGTTGACCGCGTCCTACCCGAACCTCCGCGAGATCGTCTGGGCGCAGGAGGAGCCGCAGAACATGGGCGCCTGGCGCACGATCCGGCACCGCCTGGAAGCCGCGGCGCCCGACGACGTACCGGTGCGCTTCGTCGGCCGCCCCTGGCGCGCCAGCCCGAGCGAGGGCTATCCGACGGCCCACCGGCTCGAGCAGGATCGGATCGTCCGCGAGGCGCTGGGTACGGCGAGCTAGTAGGAGGTTTAGGCAGCTCCGCTAGCGGCGGGCTTTGCGCTTGGCGAGGATCGCCGCGGCAACCTTCGGGCCGTGCGTTCGGGCGGCGCTGAGCACGCGCTTGCGCTGGGAAGGAGGCAGCCGCCGCCAGAGCTGGTAGGCGGTGAAGGCGATTCCGATCGGGTTGGTCGGGCGGAGGCGGGGCATGGGGCGCATGTTCGCACACGCGTCGTGTGTGGCGGCTCAGCCTCCGCGCCTGTGCTGGCCCCCGTGATCGTCGTCGTCGTGCCCACGGCCATTCCCGTGGTCATCGTCGTCGTCGCGCCGGCCGTGATCGCCGTCGTCGCCCTCGCGCTCGTGGCCTTCGCCGCCGTCGCCGCGATCGCCACCATCGTCCGACTCCTCCTCCGGGACGGGCGCAGCCGGGGGGCAAGCGGCGGCGGGCTGCTCATCGTGCGTCGGGCGCTTGTCGCGCTTCTCCTGTTTCGCGCCCCTGGTCTTCCCCCGACGCCCGGACGAGTCGTCCGCCTGTCGTGGTTGGGGAGCCCCGGACGTCCTGCGCACCGTCGTGGCGGTCGCAGGCGGCACGGACGCGACCTGCACCGTGGTCGGCTGCGGCTGCGGCTGCGGCTGGGGCTGCGGCTGGGGCTGCGGCTGCGGCTGCGGCTGCGGCGTAGGCTGGGGCGCAGGCTGGGGCTGCTGCGGTGGCGTGGGCTGGGGCTGAGGCTGAGGCCGCGGCGTGGCGGGCTTCGTCGGCGTCGACGGCCGCGGCGATGCAGCGGGGTTCGGGACGGCCCGCGACACCGGTCGGACGGGCGTGGGGCGAACGGGCGCGTTGCCGCGTGGCGCAGACCGGCGAGCGGCGGCGGGGCGGGCAGGCGAAGCAGCGTCGGCGGCAGGGGTCTCGGGCGTCTGGCGCGCAGGCTTCGCAGGCCTCGAGGTGGGCCTCGGCGAGCGCGGCGTCACCCGGATCACACTCGGTGGCGACGGTGCCGGGAAAGCGATCTCGTGTGCCTTGGACGAGGGCGTGTCGAGGACGAGCTTGGGCAGGGCCATTGCCCCTGCGGCACCAGCTACGACGAGCGCTACGGTGAGCGCACGCACGACCCTCGGCC
>JAWVCV010000105.1:0-6921 GCA_033858115.1 Gaiellaceae bacterium | reverse complement strand
CCCTCCGAAGACCCCGCCGGTCGTTCCCGCTCCGGCTACGCCGCCCGCGACGCCGGCGCCGCCCACGACGCCGGCACCACCGCCCGCACCCGTGACGCCCGCGCCCCCGGCGCCGCTACCCCCGTCCGCCGACAGCAAGGCGATCGGGATCGCATCCGGAGGCAGCATCGCGTGGTACGACGACGCGAAGCTCGCGAAGGAGCTGGACGGTTACGCCACGCTGGGCGCGACCTGGATCCGATTCGACATCGCCTGGTCGGTCGCCGAGCCCCAGCGCGGCGTCTACGACTGGGCCGCGTACGACCGCCTCGTCGCGAAGGTGAGGGAGCGCGGCCTGAATGTCCTCGCGATGGTCGGCTACACGCCTGGCTGGGCGCAGGTGGCCGGCGCCACGGACGACAAGTATCCGCCGCGGAACGTGGCCGACTACGCCAACTTCGCCCAGAAGGTGGTCGAGCGCTACGCGCCGCGCGGCGTCAAGGCCTACGAGATCTGGAACGAGCCGAACCTTGGCTGCTGCTTCTGGAAGCCGAAGGCGGACGCAGTGAAATACACGGAGATGATCCGCGCCGCGTACCCGAGGATGAAGGCGGTCGACCAGTCGATCACCGTCCTCACAGGCGGCACGTCCCCGGCCGACACGACGGCGACCGACATCTCGCCGCCGAAGTTCCTCAAGGACATGTATGCGAACGGGCTGAAGGGCAACTTCGACGCGGTCTCGCACCACCCGTACTACGGGCCGCACCCGATCAACTCGTTCAAGAACTGGTCTTCGTGGTCGCAGATGATGCTCGACACGGATCGCGGCAGGAGCTTGCGCGGTCAGATGGTCGACAACGGCGACGGGGACAAGAAGATCTGGGCGAGCGAGGCGAACATGCTCGTGCAGAACCAGTGCATCGACGGCTTCTGCGCCACTGAGGCGCGGCAGGCCGCGATGATCAAGGAGGCCGTCGACGCCTGGCGCTCGTATCCCTGGGCCGGCGTGCTGACGATGTACAACTACTACGGTCACGACGGCCTGTCGCTCGTTCGCGGCGACTGGAGCCCGACTCCGGCGTGGTACGCGCTGCGCGACTACAGGTAATCCGCACCGCATCGAGCCTTCGAGGGGCGCCCGCGCGAGCGGCGCCCCTTTTCGTCTGCGAAAACTCCGCCTATGGTGTGATCCGTGCGGCGGCTCTCCGAAACCCAGAGGCGTATCCTCTTGCTCACGCTCGTGCTCGTTCCGGGCGCGCTCCTCGGGCTCAAGATCGCCACAGGCATCGGCCCCGACCTGCCCGGCCCGCGCGTGCGCGAGGTCCTGGGAGTCGTGGAGCCCTTCGGCGCCTGCACGCCGACGCCCGAGGGGGTACGGGTACCGGCCGTGCCGATCGCCGCTTCGTTCCCCGCCAAGTGGCGACGCGAGCAGGATGTCCAGGCGTTCAAGGACGAGGAGGTCCGAGCCGCCGCGGCCGGAGGCGTCGTCTACGCCGGAATCGCCGCACGGCCCAACGAGGAGGGAACGGTCTTCTCCGCCCTCGGCACCTTCTACGAGTACGCGTTGGGCGGCGGCGTCAGCAGACGGCTGCGGCCGATGCCGGTTCCGGCCCACCACAGTGCGATCACCGTCTGGAACGGCGACGTCTACGTCTTCGGAGGCTTTACGGCCGGCCGCGCCACGAACCGGGTCTGGCGCTACGCGCCGAAGGAGAAGAGGTGGCAGGCGATGGCCTCGATGCCGCGAACGCGCGGAGCCCTCGCGGGCGACGTGATCGACGGTCGCTTCTACGCGGTCGGGGGAGCCTCGAGCGCGCTCCTGCAGGATCCGGACGTCTACGCCGTCCTCGACGTCTACGATTTCCGGTCGGACAGCTGGACCAAGGGCCCGTCGATGCCGACCGCGCGGCATCACCTCGGCGCCGCAGCGGTGGACGGCCGGCTCTACGTCGTCGGCGGGCGCGCCTCGAGCCGGTCGCAGGCGCTGGACGCTCTGGAGGCCTTCGACCCGGCGACGAACCGCTGGGAGCGGCTCGAGCCGCTGCCGCTGGGGGTTGGAGGCTTGCAGGCGATCGGCTGGAAGGATCATCTCATCGTGCTCAGCGGCGGCGACGACGGTGACGGGCGCTGGGTGACGCCGGCGACCTGGTCCTACTCTCCCTCGACCGCGAGCTGGACCCGCCTGGCCGACATGCACGTTCCGCGGCACGGCTTCGGCGCGGTCGTCGTCGCCGGACGGGTGTATGCGCTCGGCGGCTCGCCCTGCGCGCGCTACGGCGCGACGGCGGCAGTGGAGTCGCTGGCGCTCCCCTGATGTCTAGCCGCGCTGCGGCGGCTCGAAGCTGTCCCGGACCGCGAGCAGCCGTTCCCGTGCGGCCGCGGGCAGGCGTCTCGCCGCTCGGGCGGCGAGACGGCGAAGCCGGCGTGCGAACGCGGTCCGCTGACGAGCGGCCGCTCCGAACGCTCCTGGCCGGAGCCATGCCGGGACGTCGCGGGGATCGAGCGGCAGGGCAACGTCTTCGGCGAAGAGGATGCGCGGCAGCAGCCGGGCATAGGCGTCGCGCAGCGGCTGCTCCATGCGCCGCCACGCGCGCGGCTCCCATGGCTTCGGCACCCACGAATAGTGCAGCATCGCGACCGGCTCACCGTCGATCGCGCACTCGAGCCGATCCGCGTCGAGCACGTCGATGCGCTCGAGGTTGGGCGGGAAGACGATCGCCTGCTCTGGCAGCAACTCGACAGTCCCGGCCGGCACCTCTGACATCAGCAGCGCGTTGAAGGCGTCCTGATCCCCGGCCCACAGCGGGTTCGCGTCGATGTCGCCGTGGAAGAGAACCCCGTCCGGAATCGACGCGGTGACCTGTCCCCAGCGCTCGAGCAGGGGGCGCCAGTGCTTGGCCGAGAGAGCCAAGAAGCCGGCGTTTACGTACGTCTCCTCCCGCAGGGGCGCCGTGAGCCCGAAGAGCTGTTGCCATTCGGTGCGCCTTCGCTGTCGTTTCTCCGGCCAATCCAGCGGCGCGATGCAGATCCGTCCCGCAGCGGCGCTTGCCAGGATCGGGTCGAGCGCTGCCGTGACGAGGATGTCGCTGTCGATGTAGACGACGAGCTCGTCGGGCGAGACGTGCTGGTAGAGGTAGGGCTTCGCGAGAAACTTTCGCTCCGCCACCTCGGGCGAGAGCGGCACGACGGTGGCGTGGCCCTCGAGCAGATCGCGGTGCTGCGCGCTCAAGCCGCAGTCGAGCACGACGAGCTCCTGCTCGTTCCCGGTCAGCCGCAGCGAGTTCAGCAGCGCGACGAGGCCGACGAAGTAATTGCTGTCCGCAAGTGTGTAGATCCGCGCGTGGGCGGGGCGCGGGGCCATGGATGCACTGTAGGCGCGCCGCCCGCCGTCGCGCAAACGGCGTCAGGCCTAGCCGCGGGCCGGTCGCATGGCGAAGTACGCATCCTTTGCGAGCGCGCCGACACCGAGCCCGCCGTTTGCCCGGCGGCGGTAGGCGCCGGAAAAGAGCATCGCTGCGATCCCCCGCGCCCGGATCGCTCGTCGACCTGTGGCAAAGAGCGTTTGGCGACGTTCGTAGGCGACGGCGAAGCGGTCGAAGCGGTCCGCCGCGCGAAGGGCGAGATGCTGTTCGCGTCCTGTCCGCTCGAGCGCCGTGCGCCGCCAGAAGTGGGTTCGCTCGTGAGCCAGGCGGGCGAGGTTGGCGTAGTGCGCGCGGTGCCATTCCCCATCTTGCCCGCGGGAAGCTTGGATCCTGCTCATCTGGCTCGGTGTTCGACTGGCCGTCGTTGGGTGACGGCGATAGAGCACGAGCGCCTCGGGAAGGAAGGCGATGGGACCGAGCGCACATCCGAGGAACGCAATCCAATCGTCATGATCCAGTGGGCTCCCGGGAGGGAGGTGAAGGAACTGAGACTCCACTCGTTTCGTTGGATCGGCGACGTCGAGCAGTCGCCGTTCGAACACCATGGCGAAGCCCCACCAGTACCACCATGGGTCGCACTGCTCCGGGGCGAGCAGTCGCCGACGCCGGGCATGCGGTACGAGCCGGCCCGTCGGGCGGAGCCGCTCGTCGGCCAGAGCGGCCGAGTGGGCGACGATCGCGGCGCTCGTGCGCGTGAGCTCGGCCTCACATGCCTCGAGCTTTGTCGTCAGCCAGACGTCGTCTTGATCGCAGAAGGCGACGAGATCGCCAGTGCACAGGGCCGCCGCAGCAAGGAAGTTGTCCGCGTACCCGAGTCGGCGCTCGTTCCGAACGATCTGCACGGGAAACGAGGCTTCGCGAGCAAACTGCTCCAGGATCTGCACGGTCTCGTCGGAGGACCCGTCGTCACAGGCGATGAGCTCCCGCGGCAGCCGCGTTTGTGCGGCGAGGCTGTGCAGTTGCTCCGGTAGATGGCTCGCGCCGTTGAACGTCGCCAAGGCGACCGAGACGCCGCCTCGGGCACTCACGTCTCGAGCTGCCGCCTGCGAGCGCGGAGACCGCCGGCGGCGATCCCTCGCACGGTTCCCGGCAACAGCAGAAGAGCGGCGACATACGACGCGCCTGCGACCGTTGCCCGCACCACGATCGGGCCAGGCATGGCAAGAAGCACTACCACCATCAGAGCGGCGGCCGGCACCACCGCAAGTCCGTACCGCAGGCTCGGCGCGAGCCCGTGACGGCGCTTGAGCAGCAGGACTGACGCGGTGATCGCGGCGATCTCGCTCAACACTGACGTCGCCGCTGCACCGCGGAAGCCGTACTCGGGGATGACGATCAGGTTCAGCACGACGTTGATCGTCAGGATTCCGATCGCCAGCCGCAGGAGAGCCGAATCCTCGCCGAAGGCGACGAGGGTCCGCCACGAGAGCCCCGTCACGAACGACAGGAGGACGTAGGGGGCCAGGAGTCGCAACGCGTCGCCCGCTTCTCGGTACTCGTTCCCTGAAATGAAGACGATCACAGGTGTCGCAGCGAACGTCATCAGCATCACGAGCGGCGCTGCTGCCGCGATCAGAAGGTCGAAGGTGCGCTGGAAGAGCGTCTCGGCGCGACGTCGATCGACCTGGAAGAAGCGCGCTAGCAACGGGAACACTGAGATCCCGATCGCTGCGGCGACGAGCTCGGAGAGCTCGATCAGCTTGACGGCCGCGCCGTAGAGCCCGACCTCGGCGGAGTCGCGAATCGCCGCCAGGAGCAAGACGTCGACCCTGAAAGAGATCTGTGCGACCGCGAGCGCCAGGCCGATTGCAATCGAGCCTCGCAACAGCACGCGCCAGTAGCCGAAGTCGAACCGGGGCCGGAGCGAGACGATGCGCGCGACCACGATGAGGTGCAACGCGAAGGTGATTGCGCTGCCGGCCACGGTGGCCGCCATCACGGTGGCGATGCCGCCTCCGGCAGCGAGCACCGCCACCGTCACGCCGAACGTCACGAGCCGGCCCACGATCGTGCTGAGCACGGACCAGTGCATCTTCAGCTGTGCCTGCAGCACCGGCGACAGGCCCTGGGTCATGAGGGTCAGGAAGCTCCCGAGCGCGCCGATCGCGATCAGGTCGCGCGTCTCCGCGGAGAACGGGACTGCGAAACCCACCGCGACGGTGAGGCCCACTGCGATCGCAGCCACGAGCGCACGCAGCGGCAGCGCGGCCTGCATCGCCGGAGCCGTTTGCTCGGGGCGGGCGGAGATCTCTCGGACCACGACGGTCGCCAGACCGACGTCCGCCAGGATGACGGGGATCATCAGGTAGACGAGCGCGGTCGTCAGCACGCCGAAGTCCGTGGCGCCGAGCCCGCGGGTCACGGCGACGAAGGTCAGCAAGCCGATGAGGGAGGCCGCGAAGCTGCCCCCGATCTGGACGATCGTGTTCGTCGCGAGCCGGAGCACAGTCGCCGGCGCGGCCTCCGTCGCGACCGTCGGCTCGCTCGTGCTCATCCTGCGACGGTATAGAACGCTGCCGCGGGCCGCGAGATCGCGCTCCATCCGGGATCGGTCGTTACCGTAGTCGCATGCCCGACGGCCCCCCGCCGGCCCTGCCGACCTGGGCGCGCCTCGCGCAGCCGCTCCCCTTGCTCGCGGCCGTGGCGCTCTTCCTGCTCTGGGCCGGGTCCGCCGGCGGCTACTTCCCACACGTCTGGTACGCCGGAGGGATCTTCCTGTCCGCGGTCATCCTGGTCGCGCTACTCGGCTGGCGGGGCCTCTTCGGCGGCATCAGCCGCCCCACGGCCGTCGCGCTCCTGGCGCTCGCCGGCTTCACGGTCTGGAGCTACCTCTCGATCGGCTGGGCGGACGTCCAGGGGGACGCCTGGGACGGAGCGGGGCAGACCGCGCTCTACCTGATCGTCTTCACGCTCTTCGCGCTCTGGCGCGTTCCGGTGTCGGGCGCGCTCGCGCTCCTCGGCACGTTCGCGCTCGGTGTCGCGCTGCTCGGCTTCCTGACGATCGTGGCCGCCGGCAGGGCCGAGGACGCCGGTGGGTACTTCATCCGTGGACGCTTCATCGATCCGATCGGCTACGTGAACGGCGACGCAGCGCTCTTCGTGCTCGCGTTCTGGCCGGCGCTCTTCCTGGCTTCCCGGCGCGAGCTCCCGACCTATTTGCGCCCGCTCTTCCTGGCTGCGGCCGGCGTCCTGCTGCAGCTGGCGCTCCTCCCGCAGAGCCGCGGCGCCGTATTCGCCTTTCCGCTCGTGCTGCTCGTGTATCTCGCCCTCGTCCCCGGCCGGGTTCGGACGGCGGTCTTCGCGCTCCCTGTCGGGCTCGTGCTCGCAGCCGTCTATCCGCGTCTGCTCGACCTCGGCGACAACCGGTCCGGGGCGGACCTGGCCGCCGGTTCGAGCTCGGTTGCGAAGACCATGGCCGTGTCCGCGGCTCTGCTCGTCGCCGTGGGAGCCGGCCTGGCGCTCGTCGACCGTCGCGTCGACTTCTCCGCTCCTGTGCGCCGGATCGCCGAGCGGGCGC
>JAWVCV010000104.1:0-4798 GCA_033858115.1 Gaiellaceae bacterium | reverse complement strand
CGGTCGCGCCGAACGCGACGCCGAGCGCGAAGCATCCGGTTGCGGCGAGCGCCGCCGTCCGCCAGCGCGGTGCGTCCGCCCGTGCACCGGCGAAGAAGAGCAGGCTCGCCGATCCGGCTGCGAGCGTCGTCAGCGTCTCGACGGCGCCGAACGCGATTCCCGCCGAGAGAGCGACGTCCGTCCCGGCGCCGTGCGCCTTCAGGGCGAACGCGACCGCCGCGCTCGTGACGCCGACGTTCCCGGGCGTCAGCGGCATGATCCCCGCCAGGTCGAGCGCGGGAATGATCAGCAGCGCCGCTGTCAGCGGCCGCTCGACTCCAAAGGCCGCTGCGATGCCCGCGGCGGCTCCGAGTCGCAGCACCATCGCGAGCCCGACCCAAGCCGCGATCCGGCCCGCAGCCCACGGGCAGCGGCCGAGCACACGGAAGACGTCGAGCGTGTGGGCGAAGCGGCTGCCAGGCTGCGAGTCGCGCGCCCACCAGGCAACGAGCGCGGCAACGGCGACGCCGAGGAGCAGGATCGCGATCGGCCAGCGCGGCAGGACGCCGCTGGCCGAGCCGAGAGCAAGCACGACTGCGAGCCAGAGAGCGCGCACCGCGCTCAGGGAGGTTGCGATCCCGCCGACAGTCCAGAGCCGTCCCTCGTTCGGCAGCACCCGCGCGAAGAGGGCAAAGCGAACCGCGGTCCCGATCCGCGCCGGAGCGAGAGCGTTGACGAGCGAGCCGGTGCAGTAGCGCGCGCCGGCGTCCGTCGCCGACGTCGCTCCGCCGCAACGGCGCAGGGCGGAGGCCCAGCCGCAGGCGGACGCGGCCATCGAGGCGCCGAATCCTGCGGCTGCGAGCCAGAGCCAGCTGGCGTTCGCGTCACCGAGGCCGTCGAAGCCGGCCGCGAGGCGATCACCGAGCAGCTGCGGTGTTGCGGCGAGCGCGATGAGCACGGCGATCGAGCCCACGAACAGGGCAGCGTGCCGCTTCCGCAGTGAGAGGTCGAAGTGCATCTAGTGAGAACGTTCCCGGTCGGTCATGAGTTCCTACTGTCCTTATCGGCATTTCCACAGCATCTTTACGCTGAGTTCATGCAGGGGGCGATCGCAGCGGGAAACAGGGCTACCGCGGAGGCAGGCGCGAGCATGCTCGCGGCAGGCGGCAATGCGATCGACGCCTGCATCGTAGCGGCGTTTGCCGCGGCTGTTGCCGAGGGCCCGCTGACCGGACCGAGCGGCGGCGGCTTCCTGCTCGTCTGGTTCGACGGGCGGCCGACGGTGCTCGATTGCTTCTTCGCCGCGCCGACGCGGCCGCTCGGCGAGATGGAGGAGATCGTGATCGACTTCGGCGACGCGTCGACGCAGGTCTTCCACGTCGGCGAGGGCTCGGTCGCGGTTCCAGGACTTGTTGCGGGCCTCGAGGAAGCGCATCGCCGCTTCGGCACCGTTCCGTGGCCGCAGCTGCTCGAGCCCGCGCTCGAGCTCGCCGCTGCCGGCTTCGAGAAGACTGACGAGCAGCGGATCCTGCACGTGATGCTGGAGGAGATCCTCCAGCGCGAGGAGGGCGGCCGCCGGATCTACGGGAAGAACCGGATCGAGACGGCCGACTTCATCCCGACGCTGGAGCGGATCCGCGACGTGCGCTTCGCGGCGGTGGCGGAGCTCTTGCCCGAGCTCACCGACGACATCCTCGCCTACCGCGTCGCCGATCCCGAGCCGCTGCGCACGAAGGTCGGCAACCGCGAGGTGCTGACGACGCCGCCGCCCTCACGCGGGGGAACGGTCGTCGCCGTCGCGCTGCCGCACCTGGCGCGCGCACGGAGCCTCGACGAGCGCGCGCAGGCGCTGCGGCTGGGCTACGAGGCGGCGCCGCCGCTCTCGGTCGCGGGCACGACGCACATCTCGGTGATCGACTCCGCCGGCAACGCCGCCTCGCTCTCCTCGACGCTCGGCGCAGGCTCCGGGCTCTTCCGAGGCGGTACGCAGCTGAACAACATGCTCGGCGAGCTGGACGTGATCGGCGTCGCGCCGCGCGTGCCCGGCGAGCGGCTCGCGAGCATGATGACGCCGACGCTCGTGCTCGAGGACGGCCTGCCGCGGCTCGCGCTCGGGAGCGCCGGCTCGGTGCGCCTGGCCGGGGCGATCGCCCAGGTGACCGACGCGGTCCTGCGCGGCGTGCCGGTGGGGGAGGCGATCGAGCGTCCGCGCATCCACGTCGACGGCGACGTCCTCCATCTCGAAGGCGGCCTGATGGAGCTCCCATCCGAAGGCTGGAAGACGGTGCGCTGGACCGGGCGCAATCTCTTCTTCGGCGGCGTCTCTGCGGTCGAGCGCCGCCTCGACGGCAGCCTCGCGGCTGCCGGCGACCCGCGCCGCGGTGGCTACGGGATCGTGGTCGGATGAGCATTTCGGTGAGATCAGCGCGGGCGGAGGACGCCGCAACACTCGTCGCGCTCGGCGCCGCGGTCGGCCGTGAGCCCGAGGCCTGGCTCCTGAATACCGACGGCTGGCGTGGCGTCGCGGAGGAGCGCCGCTACCTGCGGGCGCTGAAGCGCCACCCCGACGCCGCGGTCTTCGTCGCCGAGGACGACGGGGCGATCATCGGCCGGCTCTCGATCGCCCGCGACCCGCACCAGGCGAGCCGCCACGTCGCCGATCTCGGCCTGATGGTCGCCGCCGGGCATCGGCGCCGGGGCGTCGGCCGCGCCCTGCTCGAGCAGGCGGTTGCCTGGGCGGCAGACGCGGGCGTCCGGAAGCTCGAGCTGCACGTCTTCCCCTGGAACAAGCCGGCGATCCGCCTCTACGAGCAATTCGGGTTCGAGCGCGAGGGCCTGCGCCGCAACCACTACCGCCGCGGCACGGAGTTCGTCGACGCGATCCTGATGGCGTACTGGCGCTAGAGCTCGCGGCGCAGCACCGACGCGACGGCCAGGAGCGCGACCTGCGTCTCGGCCAGCGCCGGCTCACGCGTCGTCAACCGCTGCAGCGTCAGGCCCGGCAGCAGCAGCCCCCGGAGCAGGCCCGACGGATGCTGGACCGCCTTCCACAGCTCCATCGTCACGCCGATCGAGAGGACGGCTACGACCGCGCTCGTCAGCGTGGGCGAGAGGACGCTCGGCGCCAGCCGGTCGGCGACGGCCGTCACCGGAATCGCGAGCGCCGCGAAGTTGGTGCCGCAACGGGGAGAAAAACGCGTCGGCCGGGCCTCGCCCGCCCACGTCGCAGCGAGCGAGCGCGCCTCGGCCGCGGCGATCGCGCGGTGCTCGGCGCCGTGCAGTCGCAGCGTGCGCCCGCGGAAGAGCCAGACGAGGATCGCGACCGTCGTCAGAGCTCCCGCGACGAGCTCGAAGCGGCCCGGCAGCGCGATCGCGCCGAACGGCAGCAGCAGGGCGAAGAGGAGGAAGAGCCGCTCGCGCCCGCTGGCCACGCCGCGTCCGCCCGCAAGTGGCTTCACAGCGGAGACGAGCTGCAGCAGTCCACGCAGGAGTGGAATCCGTGTCACTGCAGCGCGCGGGCGGGACAGCTCGCCCTCATAGACCTCACCGGTGGTGGTCGCGAACGCCCAGTGGCGCTCGCTGACGATCACGACACCGTTCGGACGGGCCATCCCGCCGAGCTTCGGCAGGCAGGCGGACCGGTCGGCGCGCGCGAGGAGTTGGGCGACGGTGAGCGTCACCCAGACAGGATCGCGGAAATGAGGCCGTCCGGCGAGTGCCGGACGGCCTATCCCGTGCCACCGTGTGGCCTAGTAGCGGCCGCGGCCGACGAAGCCCAGCAGCGCCAGCACGAGCACGACGATCAGGATGATCCAGAGCAAGCTCATAGGGATGCTCCTTTCTACGATCCGACTCGTTGACCCATCCTCGGTGCAACGGTTGTTCCCACGCGTCGGTCACGCCACACCCGGTGTGACGCTCGCGGCATTTGTGACGTATAACGAGTGAGATGCGCAGGAACGCAGCTTTTCTCGTCGCGCTGGGCGTGCTTCTCGCCGCTCTGGGCGGCACGGCCGCCGAGAGCGCGCCGACCGCGAAGAAATCGCCTCGGCTGATCGCGTTCCGCTCCTGTGGCCAGTTGCTCGGCTACGCGAAGGGACACGCGAACCCCCTCGTCGGCCCGTATGGCTTCGGCGGCATCGCCGTCGATCGCGGCGGCGTCGTCGGCGCTCCCGAGGCGGCGCGCGCGGCGGCGCCGGTTCAGGGGATCGACTACTCCGGCACGAACGTGCAGGAGGAAGGCGTTGACGAGCCCGACATCGTCAAGACCGACGGGGAGACGCTCTTCGCGCTCGCCGGCGGCAGGCTGAACGCGGTCGATCTCACGGACACAAAGCCCCGGCTGCTCGACTCGCTTCGGCTCGAGAACGGCGGCGGCGAGCTGCTGCTGCACGGCAAGCGGCTGCTCGTGCTCTCGAACGGCGGCTACCGGATCGAGCCGCTGCCCGGGATCGCTCGGAGCATCGCGCCCTGGCAGCCGGCGAAGAGCGTGCTCGCCGAGATCGACGTCAGCAATCCGAAGCAGCTGCGGCTTGTGCGCACGCTGACGCTCGACGGCTCCTACGTGGCGGCCCGGCTCGTCGGCGGCACCGTCCGGATCGTCTCGGCGGCACAGGTGCCGAGCGAGCTGCCGTTCGTGCAGCCGGCGAGCCAGACCGAGGAGGCGCTTGCGACCGCGAAGAGCCGCAACCGCGCCGTCGTCGCCTCGTCGCGCGCGACCAGCTGGCTGCCCTCCTACCGGATCAAGCGCGCCGGCGCCAAGCCCGGCCGCGAGCGCCCGCTCGTCCAGTGCCGCCACGTCAGCCGGCCGCCGGAGTTC
>JAWVCV010000103.1:0-4150 GCA_033858115.1 Gaiellaceae bacterium | reverse complement strand
GGATCGTCGTCTGTGCGCTCGACAACCTCGGCAAGGGCGCCGCCGGCCAGGCCGTGCAGAACGCGAACCTGGCGCTCGGCCTGCCCGAGACCGCGGGCCTGCGCCTCAGCGGAGTCCTGGTATGAGCACCGCTCGCCTTCGGCTCGCTCCCGCGGGGAAGACCAGGTTTCCCCAATGAGCGTCACGGCTGCGCAGGGCTTCACCGCCGCCGGCGTCCGCGCCGGGATCCGGCGCAGCGCCAGGGACCTCGCGGTCGTCCGCTCGACCGGGCCTGCGGTCGGGGCGGCGATGTTCACGGTCAATCAGGTGCTGGCGGCCCCGGTCGTCGTCTCCAAGGAGCACCTCGAGATAGCGGAGCCGCAGGCGATCGTGGTCAACTCCGGCGTCGCCAACGCGGCGACCGGGGAGCGGGGCGAGCTGGACGCGATCGCCACCGCGGCCGAGGCCGGGCGCCTGCTCGGCCTCGAGACCGAGGAGGTGCTGATCCTCTCGACCGGCGTCATCGGCGCGCTGCTCCCGCTCGAGAAGGTGCTCGCGGGCCTGCGCGAGGCCGTTCCCGCCCTGTCCGACGCGGGTGGGGCGGACGCTGCCGAGGCGATCCTGACGACGGACACGCGCACGAAGGAGTCCGCCGTCTCGATCGACGGCTTCACCGTCGGCGGCATGGCCAAGGGCTCCGGGATGATCCACCCGCTGCTCGCGACGATGCTGGCGGTGGTCACGACCGACTACCCGCTCGAGCCTGGCGAGGCGATCGACTTTCTTCGCCCCACTGTCGACCGCAGCTTCAACTCGATCTCGGTCGACGGCGAGTGCTCGACGAACGACGCGGTCTGCCTGCTGGCGAACGGCCTCAGCGCGATCGAGCGCACACCGGCCACCGACGCCTCCTTCGCGCTCGCCCTGGGTCGCGTCTGCCAGGAGCTCGCCGGCCAGATCGTCGCGGACGGCGAGGGAGCGACCGTGCTCGCAGAGATCGAGGTCACCGGCGCGGTCGATGCCGCCCAGGCCCGCGCGATCGCGGCTCGAATCGCGACCTCCCCGCTCGTCAAGACCGCCCTCTTCGGCCACGACGCCAACTGGGGCCGTGTGCTGGCTGCGGCCGGCTCCGCGCCCTGGAACGGCGGCTTTGCGTCGGTCGAGGCGTCGAAGATCACGCTCTCCTACAACGGCACCGTCGTGCTCGACCGGGGCGCTCCGCTCGGCGTCGAGCCGGACGTCTCCAACGGCCTCTGCCGGATCGAGCTCGACCTCGGCCTCGGGTCCGGCGCCGCCAGCTATCTGACGAGCGACCTCTCCTACGACTACGTCCGCATCAACGCGGACTACAGAACATGAATCGCATCGTCCTCAAGGTCGGCGGCGCCGTGGCCGGCGACGCGGCGGCGCTGGCACTCCGTCTCGCGGCCACGCACGAGGTCTGCATCGTCCACGGCGCCGGCCCGCAGATCTCGGCCGAGCTGAAGCGCGCCGGTCTGCCCGTGCGCTTCGTGCACGGGCGCCGGGTGACCACCGCGGCGGCGCTTGTCGTCGTCCGGCGCTCCCTCGCGGCCATCAACGAGGCGATCTGCGCCGAGCTCGGCCCGCGCGCCGTCCCGCTCTTCGGCGACCAGATCGGGCTCGCGGCGACGCAGGTGCCGGAGCTCGGCCTCGTCGGCTCCGCGGTGCCGTCGTGCCCGGCCGCGGTCGAGTCTGCGCTCGCCGAGGGGTTGATCCCGGTGGTCGCGCCGCTCGCAGCCGGGCCGCTGAATGTCAACGCCGACGAGGCCGCCGCCGCCCTCGCGGTCGGCCTCGGCGCCGAGAAGCTCCTCTTCGTCACCGACGTCCCGGGCCTCCTCCTCGGCGGCGCCGTGGCCTCGACGATCCGGGTCGCGGAGGCGGAGTGGCTGCTCGACGCAGGCCTGCTCGGCGGTGGGATCGTCCCGAAGCTGCGCGCCGCGGTCGACGCGGTCCGCGGGGGCGTCGATGCCGAGATCGGTGCGACGGCGGTGCTGGCGTGAACACGACCGCGACGGGCACCCCGCTGCTGCCGACCTACGCGCGCCACGACGTCACGTTCGTGTCCGGCGAGGGCGCCTGGCTCACCGACGCGGACGGCCGCAGGTACCTCGACCTGCTCGCCGGGATCGCCGTCGTCGCGCTCGGCCACTGCCACCCGGCTCCGCTCGCGGCGGCGCACGAGCAGCTCGACCGGCTCTGGCACACGTCCAACCTCTACTCGACCGAGCCGATGCAGCAGCTCGCGACGCTCCTCTCCGACCGCTTCGGCGGCGCCCGCGCCTTCTTCTGCAACTCCGGCGCCGAGGCGGCCGAGGCGGCGCTGAAGTGGGCGCGGAAGGCGACCGGCAAGCCCGCCGTCGTCGCGCTGGAGAACTCGTTCCACGGCCGCACGCACGGCGCGCTCGCAGTCACGGGTCAGCCGGCCAAGCGGGCTCCGTGGGAGCCGCTCGCGCCTGCCGCCCGCTTCGCGCAGCTGAACGACGTCGCTTCTCTGGCAGCGGCCGTCGGCCCCGACACCGCGGCGATCCTCCTCGAGCCCGTGCAGGGCGAGGGGGGTATCCACCCGGCCACGGCCGAGTTCGTGACGGCCGCCCGCGCGCTCGCGGACGAGCACGGCGCTCTGCTCGTCTTCGACGAGGTGCAGTGCGGCGTCGGTCGCACCGGCAGCTTCTTCGCCTGGGAGCAGCTCGGCGTCGCTCCCGACGCGGTCATGCTCGCAAAAGGCCTCGCCAACGGCCTTCCGATCGGTGCGCTGCTCGTCGCGAACGGGTTGCCGGACGCCTTCGTGCCCGGAGACCACGCGAGCACGTTCGGCGGCAATCCGGTCGCGAGCGCGGCAGCATGCGCGGTGCTCGACACGGTCGACGAGGTGCTGCTCGCGTCCGTTCGCGCCCAGGGCGAGCGGCTCGCAGCCGGTCTGGCCGTCCTGCCGGGCGTGCTCGAGGTGCGTGGGCGCGGCCTCATGCTCGGCGCCGAGCTCGATCGCCCGGCAGGACCGGTCGTCGCGGCATGCCTTGCGGCGGGCCTCCTCGTCGGCAGCGCCGGCGACACCGTTCTTCGCCTGACGCCGCCGCTCACGGTCACGGCGGACGAGATCGACACGGGCCTGTCCCTGCTCCAGGAGGTGCTCTAGTGGATCTGCGCGCCCCCCTGCCCGCCGCTCTCGGCCTCGACCTCCAGGGCCGCTCGCTCACGCGCGTCAGCGACTGGACGGCGGCCGAGCTCGAGACCGTCCTCGACCTGGCCGACGAGCTGAAGGCGAAGCAGCGGGCGCGCGAGCCGCACCGGCTGCTCGAGGGGCGCACGGTCGGCCTCCTCTTCCGCAAGCACTCGACGCGGACGCGCGTCTCGCTCGAGGTCGCCGCGGCGCACCTGGGGGCCGCCGCCGTGTATCTCCCGGGAGACGAGGTGCAGCTGGCGCGGGGCGAATCGATCGAGGACACGGCCCGCGTGCTCGGCCGCTACCTCGACGCGATCGCGATCCGAACCTACGCGCATGCCGAGGTCGACACGTTTGCCGCCGTGGCCGGGATTCCCGTCGTCAACGCGCTGACCGACGAGGCCCATCCGCTGCAGGCCCTGGCGGACGTACTGACGATCCGCGAGCGCTTCGGCGCCCTGGACGGGATCCGCGTCGCCTGGGTGGGGGACGGCAACAACGTCTGCGCCTCGCTCGCGGAGGCCTGTGCGCTGCTCGGCGCCGACTTCCGCTGCGCGTCGCCCGCCGGCTACGAGCCGGCCGACCCGTCGATCGCGCAGGTTGCCGATCCGCGCGAGGCGGCACGGAAGGCGCACGTCCTCGTCACCGACGTCTGGACCAGCATGGGGCAGGAGACCGAGTACGAGGAGCGCCTGCGGGCGTTCAAGGGCTACGCGGTCGACGCGGAGCTGCTCGCGGTGGCCGATCCGGAGGCGATCGTCCTCCACTGCCTGCCGGCGCATCCCGGGGAGGAGATCGCCGCTGACGTGCTCTACGGTCCGCAGAGCGCCGTCTGGGACGAAGCCGAGAACAGGCTGCACACCTCCAAGGCCCTGCTCGCGCTGCTCCTAAACCCTCCTGGCTAGACCCGGCGGCGCCAGCGCGCGAAGACGTCTTCGAGGTCGGCGCGCATCGTCCGCGGCACGAGGACGAAGAGCCGGTCGCCCGTCT
>JAWVCV010000102.1:0-3450 GCA_033858115.1 Gaiellaceae bacterium | reverse complement strand
AGAACGGGCGCGAGTACTGGTTCCTCAGCGAGCAGGAGTTCGTCGCCCGGATCGACGAGGGCGGCTTCCTCGAGCACGTCACCTTCGTCGGCGGCCGCTACGGCACGCTGGCCTCCGAGCTCGACCGGATCGCGGACGACGGGAAGGTCTGCATCCTCGAGCTCGAGACCGAGGGCGCGCTGAGAGTTCAGGACGAGGTGCCGAACAGCGTGACGCTCTTCATCGCCGCAGACGTCCCGGAGCTCGAGCGGCGTCTGCGCGCACGCGCGACCGAGAGCTCCGGCGAGATCGGCGGCCGGATTGCGCTTGCGCGCGAGCAGCTCGAGCAGGCCTACCGCTTCCGCTACATGGTCCGGAACGACGACGTCGAGCGCGCCACCGAGGCGCTCGCGGCCCTGATCGACCGAGAACTGGCGCTTGCAGGTACCATGGCCCGTTCATGATCCATCCTCGCATCGATGAACTGCTGAACACGGACGCCGGCGGCGTCGACTCGCGCTACGCGCTGGTCATCGTCGCCGCCAAGCGCGCGCGGCAGATCAACAACTATCACCACCAGCTCGGTGAAGGCATGGGCTTCGAAGAAGCGCCGCCGCCGCTCGTCGAGTCTCGCTCGAAGAACTACTTGACCATGTCTCTGGAAGAGATTGCCCAGGGCAAGATCAAGTACGACTACGGCAAAAGGTAGGCCTCGCCGAGCCGAAATCGGGTCGCCCGCCACTGCGGGTGGCTTCGCGTGGGCACAATGGGGCGATGGCGCGCATCCTGGTCGGGATCACCGGGGGCATCGCGGCCTACAAGGCCTGCGAGCTCGTGCGCCTGCTCGTCCAGGCGGGCCACGACGTCCTGCCTCTGCCGACGCGCGGTTCCGAGCGCTTCGTGCGCGCCGAGACGTTCTTCGCGCTCGCGCGCAAGCCCGTCTCGTCGGAGCCCTACCCGCACCTCGAGCGCGCCGACCTGCTCGTGATCGCGCCGCTGACGGCGCACACGCTCGCCCGGCTCGCGCACGGGCTCGCGGACGACGTCCTCACGGAGGCGGCGCTCGCGCACCGCGGGCCGGTCCTCGTCGCCCCGGCGATGAACACGCGGATGTGGGAGCACGCGGCGACGCAGGCCAACGCGGCCGCGCTGCGAGCGCGGGGCGTCGAGCTGATCGGACCTGACGCGGGCGAGCTGGCGGAGGGCGAGATCGGTCCGGGGCGGATGGCCGAGCCGACCGCGATCGCCCGCCGGATCGAGGAGCTCCTGGCAGCAGCGCCCGCAGGGACGCTCGCAGGGACGCGCATGCTCGTCAGCGCCGGCGGCACGCGAGAGCCGCTCGACGACATCCGGTTCATCGGCAACCGTTCCTCAGGCCGAATGGGCGCAGCGATCGCGGCCGAGGCGCAGCGTCGCGGCGCGGACGTGACGCTGCTCGCCTCGAACCTCGCCGTGCCGCCGCCGGCGGGCGTCGAGATCGTGCAGACCCCGACCGCCGCCGACCTCGAGCGGGAGGCGCGAGAGCGCTCCGGCGCCGCCGACGTGGTCGTGATGGCTGCCGCGGTCGGCGACTACCGGCCGGCCACGCCGATCGTGGGGAAGCGTGCGAAGACCGGGGACACGTGGAGCCTCGAGCTCGTGCCGACAGCGGACGTGCTCGCGCAGCTCGGCGAGCAGGAGCGAAACGGCCAGGTGCTGGTCGGCTTCGGCGCCGAGTCGGGCGATGCCGGGCTCGACCGGAAGCGGCGGATGCTCGCAGACAAGAACCTCGATCTCGTCGTCTACAACGACGTGAGCGTGGCCGGGATCGGCTTCGACGCGACCGACAACGAGGTCACGCTGGTGACCCGGTCGGGCGAGCGGCAGCTTGCGCGCGCCCCGAAGGAGCAGATCGCCGCCGGGATCGTCGACGAGGTCGAACGGCTGCTCGAGGAGCGCCGTGGAGGCTCGTAGGGATCCAGCCGCCGTCGCCTCGTCGGCGGACACGCTCGACCGCCTCGCCGCGAACCTCGCGCTCGTCGTCCACGCCCCCGCCGACACGCTGCGACTCTGCGTCCTCGGCCTCGTCGCGGAGGGGCACGTGATCATCGAGGACTTCCCCGGAGTCGGGAAGACGATGCTGGCGAAGTCGCTCGCGCGCTCGCTCGATGTCGAGTTCTCGCGGATCCAGTTCACGCCTGACCTGCTGCCCTCGGACGTCACGGGCGTCAACGTCTTCAACCAGCGCACGAACGAGTTCGAATTCCGTGCCGGCCCGGTCTTCGCGAATGTGCTGCTGGTCGACGAGATCAACCGAGCCTCGCCGAAGACGCAGTCGGCGCTCCTCGAGGCGATGCAGGAGAATCAGGTGACGATCGACGGCGAGTCCTATCCGCTCGAGCGCCCGTTCATCGTCCTCGCGACCCAGAACCCGATCGAGTACGAGGGCACGTATCCGCTGCCGGAGGCCCAGCTCGACCGGTTCTCGATGCGGCTCTCGCTCGGCTACCCGCCGCTCGCGGAGGAGGCCCGGATGCTCAACGAGCAGACGACCGAGCCGCCGCTCGAATCCCTCCGCCCGGTGGCGGGAATCGCGGAGGTGATCGCTGCGATCGACGAGGCGCGCGCGCTCTTCGTGGAGGAGAGCCTCAACCGCTACGTGGTCGCCCTCCTGCGGCACACGCGCTCGAGCTCGCGGCTCGCGCTCGGGGCGAGCCCCCGCGCCGGCATCGCGCTTCTTCGCGTCGCCAAGGCTCGCGCCCTCTCGGAAGGGCGCGACTACGTGCTCCCGGACGACGTCAAGGCGGTCGCCCGGCCCGTGCTCGCGCACCGGCTGATCCTCGCGCCCGAGGCGCGCTCGGCCGGCCTCACCGCCGACGAGATCGTCGGCGAGGCCGTGGAGCAGACGCCCGTCCCAGTCTGAGATGACTCGCCGGGGCGTGCTGACGCTGCTGCTGGGGTTGGGGACGTATGCGGTCGCCTGGCTCTTCGGCGCCCAGGCGCTCTATCCGGTCGCTGCCGGGCTCGTGCTCGCGCCCCTCGCTGCGCGCACCTGGGTCCGCGCAGCCGCGGCGCCGTTCGACCTGCGGCGCCGCGCCGGCAAGGGCGCACTGCTCGAGGGCGAGGACGTTTGGGTGACGCTCGAAGCACGCCCGCAGTCCCGTATTCCCCCGCCTTCGCTCGTCGTGTCGGAGCGGCTGACGCGGGTGGGGGAGCAGGTGACGCCGCTGAGCCGAGCCGGTGCCCTGTACCGCGGTACCTATGTCCTCGAGCGGATGCCACGCGGACGCTACGCGGTCGAAGAAGCCGGCGCGCAGATCGACGACCCGTTCGGCCTCGCGCGCACGGAGGTCCCACTCGCCGCCGGTGGAGCGCTGCTCGTCTATCCGCGGCTGGTCACGCTCGACCGGCTCTTCTCCGAGAGCGGCGCGTACGCGCAGGACGGGCGCCGGCTGCTCCTCCGCCGTCCGACCGGCTTCGACCTCCACTCCG
>JAWVCV010000101.1:0-4558 GCA_033858115.1 Gaiellaceae bacterium | reverse complement strand
AACCTAGATGATTCGCCGGTGCGCATCCTCCTCGTCTCCCAGATGTATCCCTCCGCGGCCGCGCCCGATTTCGGCGTCTTCGTCCAGGGCCTCGAGCGCGAGCTGACCGCCCGCGGGCACGAGCTCGAGCGCGTCGTCCTCGACCGCCGCGGCGGCGGGAAGCGGCGGCATCTCCGGCTTGCGCGCCGCGCCATCCGCGAGGCGCGCCGCTTCCGCCCGGACGTCGTCTACGCGCATTTCCTCTTCCCCACCGGCCTGTCATCCCTCCTGGCAGCGCGCGCAGCCGGGGCACCGCTGGTCGTCACCGCGCACGGCCAGGACGTGGCGAACCTGACGCAGCACCCGTTCGTGCGTGGCCCGAGCCGGCTCGTCGTGCGTGGAGCGTCGGCGATCGTCGCAGTCTCCGACTGGCTGCGGGCGGAGCTCGAGCGAAGCCTGCCGGCGGCCGTCGGCAAGACGCACGTGGTGAGCTGCGGCGTCGACCTCGAGCGGTTCGGTCCGCTGCCGCGGGAGGAAGGGCCTCGTCCCGCCTTCCTGTGCGTCGGCTCGTTGATCGCCCGCAAGAACGTCGTCCGCCTCGCGGACGCGTTCGGGCAACTCGGGGAAGGGACGCTTACGTTCGTCGGCGACGGGCCGCTGCGGCAGGAGCTGGAAGGCCGGCCGAACGTCACGGTCACCGGTTACGTTGCGCACGACGCGGTGCCGAGCCACCTGGCCCGCGCCGACGTCCTCTGCCAACCCAGCCTCGTCGAGCCCTTCGGCCAGGCGACGCTCGAGGGGCTGGCCGCCGCGCGCAGCGTGGTCGCCACCCGCGTCGGCGGCCCGCCGGAGTTCGTGCCGCCAGGCGCCGGCGTGCTCGTCGACCCGCTGGACGAGGCCGGGCTCGTAGCGGCCCTCCGTGACGCCGCCCGTCTGCCCGTGCCCAATCCGGCCGCGCGCGAGGCCGCGGCACGACACGACGTCAGGCGTCAGGCGGAGCGGATCGAGGCGATTCTCGAGCGAGCCGTTCGAGATCGGCGAGCCTGAGCTCCACGAGCGGGCGCACCTTCTCCTCGATCCCCGCCTCGCGCGCCAGCTCGAGCGCCTGCTCGTAGCTCTCGCGCACCTTCTCGGCCGACACTCCCTGCTTCAGCCGGTTGTCGCCGGTCACGAGCAGCCGCTGGATCTTCGACCTGCTCTCGTCGCCTGCGGGGTTCACAGCGGCAGCGTAACCAGGCAAGATCCCTCTTGGGTCTCGTTGGGAACTCGCCGTCACTTGCCAATCCGTGTGCTGATCGCGGACGATCACCGCCTGTTCGCAGAGGCGCTCGAAGCCGTGCTCGCGACCGAGGATCGGATCGAGGTCGTCGGGCGGGCTTCGGACGGGAGCGAGGCCGTCGAGCTCGCCCGCACGCTCGCCCCCGACGTCGTCGCGCTCGACATCAGCATGCCGGTGATGGACGGCTTCGAGGCCGCAGCCGAGCTCGAGCGGCTGGACCCGCCGCCGGCCGTCTTGATGCTGACGGGCTCGAACGCCCCGGAGGACATCGACCGGGCGCGCCGTGCCGGCGCCAAGGGCTACATCACCAAGGACGCGATCGCCGCCCGCCTGGTCGACGCCATCCTCACAGCCGCGGGCGGTTAGCTACCCTCTCCGGGTGCTTCCCGTCGCCGCCGTCTTCCAGGTGCTCGTCTCCGTCGCGCTGCTCGCGCTGATCCTGATGCACTCCGGCCGCGACGCCGGGCTCGGCGGCATGGGCTTCACGCCCGCGTCGCAGGGCGGTACGCACATCGTCGAGCGCAATCTGACCCGCCTGACGGTCGTCGTCGCGACGGTGTTCTTCTTCAACAGCGTGCTGCTCTACCGGCTGCTGGCCTAGGCGAAGCACGCGGCTACACTGTCGTCCCCCGCGCTGGTGGCGGAATTGGTAGACGCGCAAGGTTGAGGGCCTTGTGGCCTTAGGGCCGTGGAGGTTCAAGTCCTCTCCAGCGCATGCGGGAACCGAAGGCGGGCCACCGGCCCGCCTTCGCCATGCTTGACGCCGTCCGGAAGGATCTCTAGCCTGGAGAGCGAACACACGTTCGACAACTCTCACGGAGGCGCAATGTCTGCCGCACCCCAGCTGACCGCACGGCAACAGGAGATCTGGCAGTACCTCGTCGACTACGTCGACCGGCACGGCTATCCCCCTACCGTGCGCGAGATCGGCGAAGCGGTCGGCCTCGCGTCGCCGTCGACCGTGCACGCCCACCTCGCAAACCTCGAGCGGGCGGGCCTGCTCAAGCGCGACCCGACCAAGCCCCGCGCGCTCGACCTGATCGGTCACCGCCGCGAGTCCCGTGGGGAGGAGCGCGAAGCCGAACTGCCGAAGCTGCCGCTCCTCGGGCAGATCGCGGCGGGCAGCCCGCTGCTGGCGGAGGAGAACATCGAGGATGAGCTCGCCGTTCCGGAGCCGCTCGGTCGCAACGCCGACTTCCTGCTTCGGGTCAAGGGCGAGTCGATGGTCAACGCCGGCATCCTCGACGGCGACGTGCTCGTCGTGCAGCGGGCCCAGGACGCGCGCAACGGCGAGATCGTGGTCGCGCTCGTCGGCGACGACGAGCTCGCGGACGAGGCGACGGTGAAGACCTTCTACCGCGAGGGCAACCGCGTCCGCCTGCAGCCGGAGAACGATTCGCTGGAGCCGATCTATGCCGACTTCGTCCAGGTCCTCGGCCGCGTGACCGGGGTGTTCCGGAGCTACTGATGAGCGTCGCGTCCTTCAACCGCACACTCGATCAGGAGCTGGCCGCGATCGCCCGCGGCGCGAGCCTCGAATGCCTGGTTTGCGGCGAGTTCCTGCTCGAGCGGCCGGCCGCGCACGCCTGTCTCGAGTGCGGGACGCTGCTCTGCGAGGGCCGCGAAATCCCACAATCCGAGCTAGAATTCATCGTGCAGGCCGGGTGACCGCGTCGCGGCCGTGAGGCGGCGCCGAGGAAAGTCCGGACACCGAAGGGCAGGACGCTGGGGAAATCCCAGGCGGCGAAAGCCGACGGAAAGTGGAACAGAAAGCAAACCGCCGGCGGAGCATTCTCCGGAGGCTCCGGCGGTAAGGGTGAAACGGTGGGGTAAGAGCCCACCAGCGTCGTGGTGACACGGCGGCTCGTCAAACCCCGTCCGGTGCAAGGTGGAGCAGATCCCGTTGACGCGGCCCGCCGAGGGATCGGGTACACCGCTCGAGCCGTGAGGCAACTCCCGGCCTAGAGGGATGGTCACCCTCGACAGAATCCGGCTTACAGGCCTGCTAAGGAAAAGCTCTGCATTTGCAGGGCTTTTCTATTCCTGGCCGGAAGCGCGTGCATCACCGGTGCATGACGATGGAACGTTCGCCGGGCCCCGGGCAAAGCCTCGCCTCGAACGGGAGCGCTTGGTTGCGCGAAAATTGCTATGCACCGCTCCCACCGCTCGCTTCCTAGGAAGGCGCTTGCTTACAGAGGGGACGCTCGCGTCGACCCCCTCTTTGCCAGGAACGCTAACGATCCTCTGGCAACGTGAGCTCGGTGGCCTGACTGTGAACTCTCGCCACGGGAGTTGGTCGACGAGAACGTGCGGCGCGGCCCAGGCTGGAGCGGCCGGGGGCGAGCGCCGTCCGGGCGAGCGGTTCTTGCCGGCCGCCTAGATTCGGCGCCGGCGCCGTTGTACGATGCCCCTCGAGTGCGGAGGGTCGGGCGTCCTAGGGCATGCATCGCGGTGACCGCGCTCGTCTGCGTACTCGCCTACGTCGCGGGTGCAGGAGCGTCGGAGAGCCGGAGCAGCGTGATCTTCAGCATCGCGCAGATTCGAGGTCTGATGGCGCAGCAACACCAGAACGCGATGCTGCCGACTCGCCTCCCGCCGAAGATCGCGTTCGTCGACGTCGGCGGCGGCTGTTCCAGCCTCGGCGTCGGTGGCCCGCCCTGCTTCGCGGCGCTCGCGTACATCACACGCCGTACGGGAGGTGCGCGCTCGTTCCAGCTCGCCATCTACAACGGCATGGTTAAGACCAAGGTCGTCCATGCCCTGCTTCGCCACGACGGGAAGTTCGCCTCGACGACGTCGTTCGCGGCGGGCCGTTTCGCCGGGACGCGGGAACGCCAGTGGAACAAGACCTACAAGGTCGGTGGCGTGGACACGTACGTCTGGCAGTACGGCACGACCACGTACGCGCTGATCGTGCGCTTCCTCGACAGCGGGGCCCAGGCCTTCCCAGGCACGGTACCGAGGACGATCATCGCGTCGTTCACGCCGGTGAAGGGCGCGACGCCCCCGCCCGCGCCGGCACCCAGGACCGCGACCATGCCCAACGTCATAGGCATGACCTTCAAGGCGGCGGCCGACGCGATATTCAAGGCCGGTCTAGACGCCCGCCGGATCCAGGACGTGCCGGCCCCGACGCCCGATCTGGTCGGGAAGGTAGTCGACACGTCTCCGAAGGCCGGCGTGAAGGCTCCGTACGGATCGATTGTGACGCTTTACATCGGTACTTAGGGCGTAATCCCGCTAGGCGGCCGCCAGGCTGTGCTGGCGGGGTTCGGGGTCGCGGCGCGCGCCTGTTTGAAG
>JAWVCV010000100.1:0-3746 GCA_033858115.1 Gaiellaceae bacterium | reverse complement strand
CTCTACGTCGACGACTGCGTCGCGGGCCTCGTGCTCGCAGCCGCGCAGTACGACGGCGCCGAGCCGGTGAACCTCGGCACCGGGGTCGAGACGTCGATCCGCGAGCTGGCCGAGACGGTCGCCGACGTGACCGGCTTCGCAGGCGAGATCGTCTGGGACACCTCGATGCCGAACGGCCAGCCCCGCCGCTCGCTCGACGCGTCGCGCGCCGAGGAGCTCTTCGGCTTCCGCGCCCGCACGCCGCTGCGCGAGGGACTCGAGCGGACGGTGGCGTGGTTCCGGGAGTCCGCGCTTGTCCGCTAGGAGCCTCGAGCTCCCGCTCCCGTTCGCTCGCGCGCTCACCGCACTCACCTCGAGAAGGGCTTACGCCACCGGGCTCGCCACGATCGTCGCGCTCGCGGCGGCGCTCGGCACGTGGAACGCGGTCAAGTATCCGCCCTACGGCGGCTACGACAACGAGCGCAACGTCGAGTACGCCAAGATCGTCTACGACTTCCACCGCCTGCCGGCCGCGGACGAGGACGCGTCGTATTACAAGCCCCCGGCCTTCTTCGCCGTCGCCGGCTGGCTGATCTCCCAGAAGGACAACCGGGACGACGGTCGCAAGTACGTCCAGTACTTCAACGGCGCCCTCTACGCCGCAACGGCGCTCCTCGTGCTGCTCCTTGCGGCGATCGTTTTTCCGCGGCGGCGGGCTCTCCACCTCTTCGCGGGCTCATTTTTCGTGCTCCTGCCCGCGGTGCCGAAGATGGCGGCCTCGTTCCACCCGGCGATGATGAGCGTCTTCTTCGCGGCAGGCGGCCTCGTGGTCGCGGGGTGGATGCTCACCCGCAACCGCTTGGGAGCCTGGCCGTCGCTCGGCCTCGCGGCAGTGCTCCTGGGTGGGCTGCTCGTCGCGAGTCAGAACCTCTGGGTGTATGGCTCGGTGCTGCTTGCGTTCCTCGTGGGGGGCCTTCGGCAGGCACGCGGGAGCCGGCTGCGGGCGCTCGTACCGGTAGCCGTCGTCCTTGCGGTCACGACGCTTCTCGCTGCGCCCTTCTACGTCCAGCAGGCTGCGAAGTACGGGAACCCTGTCCTCGCCGGCAGGGCGGGATGGGGCGGAACGCCCTTCTTCGACCGGCAGGCGAGCTCGTTCTATACCGCTCCAGACGCCGCCGACCTCTTCACCCGCCCCTATCGGCCGTCGTTCAATAAACAGCTTGTACCTGTTGCATACGCCGAGCTTTGGGGCGACTACTTCGGCTACTGGAGTTGGGCGTTCAACACGCCTCCGGATGCCTCGGTCGAGCGCGAGCTCGTCCAGCAGAGCGCGATCGGCCTGCTCCCGACCCTGCTCGGACTCGGCGGTTGGTTCGGTCTGATCTTGGCGATGGTCCGCGAGCGGTTCCGGCGTCCCGTGATCGTCGCAATCACGGTCCTACCGACGGCCGCCCTCCTCGGGTTTCTCTACTACGCACTGGCGTTCCACTCAACGGACGGCGACACGATCAAGGCGAGCTACATGCTCGTGGCGGTGCCGGCCTGGGCGCTCGGCTTCGGGTGGGCGGCAGACTCGCTCCGCCGCCGCGCGGTCATCGGACCCGCGCTGTTGCTCCTCCTCATCGGCAGCGCGCTGCTCAGCCTGCCGTTCGTGACGTATCACGATCCGCTCTGGGGGCTGCTCTAGCGCCCGACGCATCGACAGCCTGCTCGAGCAGCGCCAGCCGCTGCGCGAGGATCACGTTCTGGTCGGCGAGCTTCGAGATCACGGTCGAGTAGTGCAGGAGGACCGCGAGGATGAAGAGGGTCGCCACCGCGAACAGCACCGCCGGCGGATAGCCGGTGACGCCGAACCAGCCGGCGATCGTGTTGAGCCCGTCGCGCCAGACCGAGAGGACGAGGAGCACGAAGCCCGTCGCGAGCCAGAGGAGCGCGTAGCGCTCGCGCAGGCGCCGGCTGCGGATCAGCTCGAAGACGACGAGGATCAGCAAGATCGACGCGACCGACGCGGCGATGGAGACGTAGAGCGGAGTGCCGTTGCCGTCGCTCATGCTTCCTCCACCGGGACGACGCGGCGGCGAAAGACGCCCACGAGCAGCGCGAGCGTCACCTTGATCGCGTAGTACAGCGAGCGAAGGGCGGTGATCGACGAAGAGCCTGTCTCGCGGCCTCGCATCGTCGCGGGAACCTCGACGATCCGGAGCCGGTGGCGGACGACCATCACGGCCGCCTCGACCTCGGGGTAGTCGTGCGGATAGTCGGCCGCGAAGAGCCGGATCGCACGCCCGTTGACGGCCTGGAAGCCCGACGTGGTGTCGGTGAGCTTCTGCCGCGTGAGCAGCGAGACGAGTCGCGCGAACCAGCGGATGCCGGCGCGGCGGGCGAACGGCGCGCGGTAGTCCCCGCCGCCTTCGGCGAAGCGCGAGCCGATGACGACATCGGCGTCGCCGCGCTCGAGCGGGGCGAGCAGCCGCGGGAGCTGCTGCGGGTCGTGCTGGCCGTCGCCGTCGAGCCGCACGGCGACGTCGTAGCCGTGCTCGAGCGCGTACTTGAAGCCGGTCTGGACGGCGCCGCCGATGCCAAGGTTGTAGGGCAGCCGGACGACGGCCGCGCCCGCAGCGGCCGCGAGCGCAGCGGTGCGGTCGGTCGAGCCGTCGTCGACGACGACGACGTCGAGCAGGGGGTCGAACGAGCGAATCTCCTCGACGACGCCCGCGATCGCGCCTGCCTCGTTCCGGGCGGGAACGATTGCGATCCGCCGCGGCTCAGCCACGGGCGCCGGCCGGCACGGCGAGCCCGGCGAGTGCAAGCAGCTGCCTGGCCCTGTGCGCATAGGTGTGCTCGTCGAGGACGCGCTCGCGCGCTCGAGCGCCCATCGCCTCCGCCTGAGCCGGGTCGGCGAGCAGCTCGCGATAGGCGGCGAGGGCCTCGTCGCCGTCGTTCACGACGAGCAGCTCCTGGCCGGGCTCGAACCAGCGCTCGATCCCCTCGTAGGGGTTGGAGACGATCGCCGCCCCGGCCGAGGCGAGCTCGAACGGGCGGCAGGAGGACGAGGCGTAGACGCTCGCGTGCGAGCGCCGCGTGATGTTCAGGTTGATCCGGGACGCGGAGATCGCATGTGCGAACGCATTAAAGGGGACGTCGCCGACAAGCCACGCGCGACCCGTGTCGCCCTGAAAGTCGCGGCCGCCGAGCGCGAACTCGATCTCCGGCGCCTCCCGGCTGGGCTCTCCGATCATCGCCGCGACCCAGTCGCGGCGGAACTTGTCGCCGTAGCCGTAGAAGAAGACGTCGTGGAGCTTCTCGACGGAGCGCGGCGCGAAGAATTCGGGATCGGCCCCCCAGAAGACCGCCTCGGCGCGTCGTGCGCCCAGCTCGAGCAAGCTCGGCAGCCCGCCCTCGGAGTTCGAGACGACGAGGTCGTACTCGGAGGGATCGGCGCCGTGGTAGTAGTTGAAGCCCGTGTCCATGCCGCCGAACTCGGGCAGGCTCATCGGCACGTCGCCGTCGTAGAAGATCACCGGCACGCCGAAGCGCTCGCGCAGGTAGGTCGGGATCCCGCGGAGGTGCGCCATCGGCACCGTGAACACGATCACCGCGTCGACGTCGCGCTCGCGCTCGAGGACCTTGGTCAGGTGCCGTCGCCACCGCGGCGTGACCCAGCGCCAGATCGCCTCGCGCGTCGCCTTGTCGAATGCAGAGTCTTCGGGCCGGTCCTCCGCGCGGCGGAGATAACGGTCGCCCTTCAGCCGAGCGAGCCCACCGCG
>JAWVCV010000099.1:0-3420 GCA_033858115.1 Gaiellaceae bacterium | reverse complement strand
GGCGCTGCCGCACTGCCAGTTCACGGTCGAGAGGGCCTACGAGGGCGACGGCCCCGAATACGAGTGCTCGAACCGCTCCTTCTTCGACTGCAACAACGAAGGCCCGGAGAGCATCCGGGCCTTCGATTTGCGTAACGCGCTGCGGAACCGCTAAGCGCTCAAGCTCACTCCGGTCGCCTCCTCGAATTCGGCGATGTCGAAGCGGATGTAGTTCTCCTTGACCTTGCCGTCGACGACCTTGATCCGGTCGATGCCGGTGAACTCAAACGAGCCTCCGCGGCCGGTGCCGGAGGCGATCCAGCGGACGAAGATGTACTCGCCGCTCTCGGCGTGCTCCGCGACCGCCAGGGTCAGGTCGGGGACGGCGTCCAGGAGCTTGGCCAGGATCCCGACGTACTCCTCGATGCCGCTGACCGTGCCGTAGCGGCCGGGCCAGTAGCCGACGACGTCCTCGGCGAGGTTGTTGTCGCCCGGGTCGAGCTTGGGCGCGGCCCAGAACTCGGCGAAGGTGTCGATCGTGAACGGCTTCTCTGCTGTAGCGCTATTGGGACCAGTCATGTAATCGTTCCTCTCGTTGGGTGGTGGGCGACCAAGATCCCATCGCTTCAGACGCCGATCAATTACCTCCGAGGTAGGTGTGATCAGCACCGCAGAGCGTCGGCGGTCGCGGCGTCGGCGGGAAACAGCGCCTCGATCGAGAGCTCGGCGATCGTGACGTCGAGGGCGGTGCCGAAGGTGGTCAGCGTGCTGAAGAAGGTCAGCAAGGCCCCGTCGGAGCGCCGCAGCCGCAGGGGCGAGAACAGCAGGTCCTCGGTTTCGACCACGGCGCCCGTGTCGTCGAGGACGCCGGGATAGCCGAGGATCTCCTCAATCAGAGCATCCACCCGTGGGTCGGGTGCCAGCGCCTGCTGCCGGCGAAGTCGCATGATCCAGTGGGCGCTGTACTCGGCCAGGTTCTCAACGTGGGGCGCCATGCCGTCGGGGTGGAAGCTGACCCGCATGCCGTTGATCGGCGGCTCGAGCAGCGACTGATCGCTAACGCCGTCGGCGAGCAGCGCTCCGATCGCGGCATTGGCGCCGACCACGTCCCAGCGCCGGTCGACCGCCATTGCCGGAAACGGCTCATGGCCGCCCAGCACCTCGTCGATCGCCGCCCGGACCGGCTCCATCGCCGGGTCGTCGAGCGGTGTCTCGCCGTACTGGGGCGCGTAGCCCGCAGCGAGCAGCAGGTTGTTGCGCTCGCGCAGCGGCACCTCGAGGTGCTCGGCGAGGTCGAGCAGCAGCTCGCGGCTCGGCTTCGAGCGCCCGGTCTCGACGAAGCTGATGTGGCGGGCCGAGACGTTCGCTTCGAGCGCCAGGTCGAGTTGGCTCATCCGACGCCGGTCGCGCCACTCGCGCAGCAGCGCTCCGGCGCCCGGTGCTCTGGAGATGACGGCCATCGCCGCCAGCCTAGCGGCGGGTCGGGCACGGGTCGATTACCTGACAGGTAGTGCTCGGGTGGCGGGTGTCAGCGCTTCTTCTGGCGTGCTTTGACGCCGGCCGCCGCGAGCCGCTTCGTCAGCCGCACCTGCGCCCGATCCTGGCCGTGCTTGTCGGGGCCGGGAGTCTCGAGCAGCGCCGGCAGCTTCTGAAACGCCGGCTCGCCGAGGAAAGCCTCGAACCCCTTTCGGCCGATCTCGCCGTCGCCGATGTTTGCGTGGCGGTCGCGCAGGTCACCGAGGCCGAAGGCCGAGTCGTTCAGGTGCAGGCACTTGAGTCGCTCGAGGCCGACGTGGTTCTTGAACTGCTTGACCAGGGCCGACGTCGCTTCGGGGGTGCGGATCTCGTGGCCGGAGGCGAACAGGTGGCACGAGTCGAGGCAGACGCCGACGCGCTTGTCGTTCTTGACCCCTTCGATCATCGCCCCGAGCTCCTCGAAGTGGAGGCCGAGGAGCTGCTGCGAGCCGGCGTTGTTCTCGAGCAGCAGGTCGCAACCCTCGGTCCGGGCCAGCGCTTCGTTGAAGAACTTGATCGCGCGCTTGAGCGCCACATCGCGAGCGTCGCTCTTCAGCGCCCCCGGGTGGACGACGACGCCGTCGGCGCCGATTCCGGCCCCGACCTCGAGCGCGTGGGTCAGCGACGTCAGCGACTTTTGCCGCATCTCCTTCTCACCGCCGGCCGGGTTGATCAGGTAGATCGCGTGGATGACGACCGATTCGAGCCGCGATTCGGCCATCGCCTGCCTAAAGGCGGCGAAGTCGTCGGGGCCGTATCTGGTGGGCCGCCACATGCGCGGGCTCTGGTTGAAGATCTGAATCGCGTCGCATTCCAGCTCGACGCCGCGCTCGACGGCCTTGTCGAGCCCTCCCGCTGTGGAAACATGGCCGCCGATCAGCATGGCGGCGCAATCTACCCATCCGCGAGCTCGTTTCGCTCCCTCTCCGACCGGAGTCCTCCACATCGGCGGCGCCCGCACGGCGCTGTACAACTGGCTCTTCGCGAAGCACGAGGGGGGAGAGCTCGTCTTGCGGATCGAGGACACCGACCGCGAGCGCTCGACCCCCGAGAATGTCGAGCAGATCCTCGACGCGCTGCGCTGGCTCGAGCTCGACTGGGACGAGGGCCCGGTGAGCCAGGCCGAGCGCGCCGATGCCCACGAGAAGCGCCTGCGCGAGCTGCTCGACTCGGGCAAGGCCTATTACGACACCGCCACCGCAGACGACGTCAAGGCCTACAAGGCAGCTCACGACAACGCGGGGTACCGCGGCGAGCCGGCCGAGGAGGGCGCCGAAGGAGCGGCGATACGCCTCCGCGTCCCCGACGAGGGTGCGACCGTGGTCGACGACGTCATTCGCGGTGAAATCCGCTTCGAGAATCGCGTGCTGGATGACTCCGTGATCGCCCGCGACGACGGATCCGTCCTCTACAACTTCGCGGTCGCCGTCGACGACCTCGAGATGGGAATCACCGACGTGATCCGCGGCGACGACCACCTCTCGAACACGCCGAAGCAGCTGCTCGCGATCAAGGCGCTCGGCGGCGAGCCGCCGCGCTACGCGCATCTGCCGCTGCTACACGGCCCCGACGGCAAGAAGCTCTCCAAACGCCACGGCGCCGCCTCGGTCCAGGAGCTGCGCGACGCGGGCTACCTGCCGGCGGCGATCCGCAACTACACCGCGCTGCTGGGCTGGGGCACGACCGACGACACCACGCTGATGTCGACCGAGGAGCTGGTGCGCCGCTTCCGCCTCGAGGACGTCGGCAGAGCGTCGGCGATCTTCGACGAGCAGAAGCTGCGATGGATCAACGGGCGCTTCATGCGCGAGATGCCGCTCGACGAGTACACGGCCGCGGTGGCGGAGTTCGTCGGCCGCGAGCCCGACGAGGCGCTGTGCGCGGCTTGCGCGATCGTCCAGGAGAAGGCCCAGACGCTGGCCGAGG
>JAWVCV010000098.1:0-6374 GCA_033858115.1 Gaiellaceae bacterium | reverse complement strand
CCGCGCTCGCGGAAGAGGCTCGTCAGGACCCGATGCGTGATCGTGGCGCCGACCTGCGACTTGATGTCGTCGCCGATGATCGGCAGGCCCTTCTCCTCGAACCGCTTCTGCCAGTAGTTCTCGCGGGCGATGAAGACGGGCATGCAGTTGACGAGCGCGACGCCGGCCTCGAGGCATTGCTCGGCGTACCACTTCGCCGCCATCTCCGAGCCGACCGGCAGGTAGCTGACGACGACGTCGGTCTGCGTCTCCCTGAGGATGCCGACGATGTCGTCGGTCTCGCCCGGCGCCTTCGTCACGACCTCCGAGAGGTACTTGCCGATCCCGTCGTGCGTCATGCCACGGTTGACCGTGATGCCCGTCTTCGGCACGTCGGCGAACTTGATCGTGTCGTTCGGATGCGCCCACATCGCATCGGCGAGGTCCTTGCCGACCTTGTCCGCGGTGACGTCGAACGCGGCCGTGAACTCGATGTCGTGGATGTGGTACCCGCCGAGGTTGACATGCATCAGGCCCGGCACGAACTGGTCGTCCGGCGCGTCCTTGTAGTAGTGCACGCCCTGGAGGAGCGAGTTGGCGCAGTTGCCGACGCCGACGATCGCGACGCGAACCTTGTCCTTGCCGTTGCGCGCGCGCCCGTTCGACGAGCCGTTTGTAGAAGCCATGGTGTCCTTTCGGTTCGAGCTGAAGGGGATCTCGAGCGCATCCGCGAGCGTGGAGAGCACGAGGTCGTTGACGTTCTGCTTGCGGGGGCGCGCCGCCTGCTTGAGCTCACGGCGGAGCTCGGGAGGCATGCGCAGGACGACCGCCCCGGCTGCACCGGGGATCGCCTTGCGGCGGCGGCCGCTGGGGGTAAACGGAACGCCGAAGCGCTCCGCGAGGAGCGCGACCGCGACGTCGTTGAGGTTCGACTCCCGGCGCGCGACCTCGCGAACGAGCGCGCGCTTGAGTGAGCCTGGCATCCGCACGAGCACGCTCGTCCGCTCTGTCTTGGAAGTGCTAGCAGTCAAACTGCTAGCACTTTAGCGCAGTTTGCTAGCTCGCGCGGGAGCGCAGCTCGCGGCGCACGTGCAGGATTCGCTGCAGCACCGTGAACCAGGCGGTGAGCGCCAGCAGGCCGATCGCCCACGGCAGCAGCCCCCACGGTGCGAGCGCGAGCCCGACCGAGATGACGACGACCCGCTCCGCCCGCGAGCCGATGCCGACGTCGCCCTTGATCCCGAGCCCTTCCGCCTTTGCCCGCGCATACGGCACGAGGAAGGAGCCGCCGATCGCGGCAACCGTCAAGGCAAGCGCGAGCTCGTTGCCGTGGCGCATGAAGACGAGCGCAATCGCGCCGAGCATCAACCCCTCGCCGACCCGGTCGAGCGTCGAGTCGAGGAAGCCGCCGAACGGCGTCTGCTTGCCGCCGGCCCGCGCGAGCGCCCCGTCGAGGATGTCGAGCACGGAGCCGACGACGAACGCAAGCCCGCCGAGCCAGTAGAAGAAAATCTCGTTGCGGTACTCGAAGTACACGAGCACGGCGCCGACGGCGCAGAGCGTGACTCCCGCGGCGGTCAACATGTTCGGCGTCACCCGCGTGCGCGCGAGCCCCGTCATCGAGCGGGACGCGATCCCCCTCGCACCCGCCGTGTAGGCGTTCTTCACGCTCATGCGAGCCGGCGCCAGGGGCGATAGACGATCGCCCCGGCCACCGCCGCCACGAGGATCCCCGCGGCGACGTCGAGCCAGAAGTGATTGCCGGTCGCCATCACCGCGAACCAGACCCAGGGAGCCCACGCGAGCCAGAGCGCCTTCGCCCAGCGCCGGCGGACGAGTGTCGCCATGACGACGCTGACGATCGACGAATCCAGCGCGTGCAGGCTCGGCATCGCCGCGTAGGGGTTCGACGCGAAGGCCACGAACGTCGACGAGTGATTCACGGTCGAGTGTGCCGCGAGCGTGTCGGTGAACCCGGCCTCGGCGAACATGCGGGGCGGCGCCGTCGGCAGCAGGACGTAGCCGACGAGTCCAATCAGGTTCCCTACGATCAGCGTGTTGCGAAAGCGCGCGAAACGGTCCTGCGCCTTGAAGTAGACGTAGAGCAGGGCGATCCCAACCACGGCGAACTGGGAGAGCCAGTACGTGGCCGAGGTCGCTTGGATCAGGAAGCCAGAGCGCTCGACCGTCTGCTGCAGCGTCAGCTCGATCATCGAGTGGAGGCTGCGCTGGAAGTTGATGATCCACTCGCCGTTCGCGAACGCCGTCGCGACGCCGTCGCGGTCGGCGAGACCGCGCGCGCCCTGGTAGGCGAAGTAGAAGCCGATCCAGAACGCGAACTGGAGCGCGAAGTGCGCCCAGCCGCGCGGCAGCCGGCGAGACGGGGCTTCCGAGTAGACCGTCACGAAGCCGACGATTCTAGATGAGCTACCCGCCGATGTAGCTCATCTCGACCTTCGGCAGCCCCGACGTCTGCTTGGTGCGCAGTTCCGAGTAGCGGTCGGTGCGGCCGGCCCAGATGGCTTCGATCGCGGCCTGCAGCCCCTCGTCCGAGGCGCCACCGCGGAGAAGCGCCCGCAGATCGTGCCCCCGCCGGCCGAAGAGGCAGGTGTAGAGACGGCCCTCAGCCGAGATCCGCGCCCGCGTACAGTCGCCGCAGAACGGCTGCGTGACGGAAGCGATCAGCCCGACCTCGCCGCCTCCGTCCGCGTAGCGCCAGCGCTTCGCGACCTCGCCTCGGTAGCCGGGGACGACCGGCTCGAGCGGACAATCGGCCGAGATCGTGGCGACGATCTCCGCCGCCGGGACGACGTCGTCGAGCCGCCAGCCGTTCGTCGCGCCCACGTCCATGTACTCGATGAAGCGCAGGGTGTGCCCGGCTTCGCGGAAGTAGCGGGCCATCGGCAGGATCGCGTGCTCGTTCAGGCCGCGCTTGACGACGGCATTCACCTTCACCGGCAGCCCGGCCGCCGCCGCAGCCTCGATGCCCTCGAGCACACGGGCGACCGGGAAGTCGACGTCGTTCATCGCCTGAAAGGTCTCGTCGTCGAGCGAGTCGAGGCTCACGGTGACGCGGTCGAGCCCGGCGGCGGCGAGCGCAGCCGCCTTCCCGGCGAGCAACGAGGCATTCGTCGTCAGGGTCAGCTCGGCCCCGAGCGGCGCGAGCTTCGCGATCAGCAGCTCCACGTCCTTGCGGACGAGCGGCTCGCCGCCCGTGAGCCGCAGCTTCTCCACCCCGAGCCCGACGAAGACGCGGGCGACGCGCTCGATCTCCTCGAAGGTCAGCAGCTCCTTGCGATCGAGGAAGCGGTACTCGCTGCCGAAGACCTCCTTCGGCATGCAGTAGACGCAGCGGAAGTTGCAGCGGTCGGTGACCGAGATGCGCAGGTCGCGCAGTGGCCGGCCGAGGCGGTCGGTGGTCATGAAGCGAGCGTAGCGGCCTGGGCTACAGTCCGGGCAGGATTTCCCAACGAGGAGGGTCTCGTGCACAAGTCACGCAAGGCGGCCGCGCTCGCTGCCGCGACGCTCGGATCGCTGGTCGTCGCGGCCGCAGCTTTCGCAACGCTCGACGCGACCACAGTCGCCGTCACCGCCGGCAAGCCGGCGGAGTTCAAGTTCACGCTCTCGAAGACAGCAGCCGCGAAGGGCGCGATCAGCTTCAAGGTCACGAACAAGGGCAAGCTCTCCCACGACTTCAAGATCGCCGGCAAGACGACGCCGGTCCTGAAGCCGGGGAAGACCGCGACGCTGAGCGTGAAGATCGCGAAGCCCGGCAAGTACCAGTTCCTTTGCACCGTCCCGGGACACGCAGCTGCCGGGATGAAGGGCACCTTCACCGTCCGGAAGTAGCTTCGGTCAGCTGAGGACGCTGACGGGAGCGGAGTCGGCGTTGGCACGGCGGCGTGCCAGCGCCGAGGCTTCGACGATCTGGGCGCCGATCGCCACCGCGACCTCCTCCGGGGAGCGGGCGCCGATCGCGATCCCGATCGGCGCGTGGATCCGTGCGATGCCTGCGTCGCCGACACCGGCATCGCGCAGGCGCTGCTCGCGCTCGGCCGTCGTCAGCTTGCTGCCCATCGCCCCGATGTAGACGGCCGGCGTCTCCAGCGCGGCGACGAGTGCCGGGACGTCGAACTTCTCGTCGTGGGTGAGGACGCAGATGACGGTTGTCGCGTCGACCGGCGCCCGTTCCAAGAATCGGTCCGGCCACTCGACCACGAGCTCGTCTGCCGCCGGGAAGCGCTCGCGCGTCACGAAGGCCGCGCGAGCGTCGCACACGGTGACGCGATAGCCGAGCAGCTTGGCGACGCTCGCGAGCGCCGAGGCGTGGTCGATCGCGCCGAAGATGTACATGGCAGGCCTGGGGTTGAGGGCGTGCACGAACACGGTTTCGCCATCGACGTCGGCGAGCGCGCTCTCGCCGCTCTCGAGCAGCCGGCCAACCGGCCCCCCGGCCGCATCGTGCAGGCGCTGCCCACCGATCGCCGGACCGCTCGCCACGAGGGTCAGCGCCACAGGCCGATCGGCCTGTACCGCCTCGGCGAGCGCGGGCACGAGTGCCGTGTCGAGCTCGGCGATCAGGATGCCGACGGTGCCGCCGCAGGAGAGCCCGACCTCGAAGGCGGCGTCGTCCGTGATCCCGTACTCCTTCAGCCTGGCGGGACCGCCGCCCAGAACCTCCTCCGCCTCCCGCAGCACCGATGGCTCGACGCAGCCGCCCGTGACCGAGCCCGCGATCTCGCCGCGATCGGACAGGGCGAGCGAGGCTCCCGGGTCGCGAGGCGCCGAGCCGCGGCGCTCGACGACCGTGGCGATTGCGACGCGGCGTCCAGCCGCCTGCCAGCGGGCGAGCGTCGGGAGGATGTCGCGCATGCCCGAAACGTAGCCGCTGGCAGGGATTTGGACTGCGCGCGGAGGGGAATACGGACTACAACCGTGGAAAGGGGCAGTAGTGGACAGTGATCGGATCGAAGGCAACCTGAAGGAAGCGGAAGGCAAGCTCACCGGCGACGAGACGCGCGAGAAGGAAGGCCAGGCCCAGGACTCCTGGGGCAAGGCGAAGGACAGCGCCGACGACGCCTACGAGAGCGCGAAGGATCTCGCCGACGACGCCCTGGACAGCGCCAAGGACACGGCGGACGCCGTCAAGGACGAAGTCGACAAGCGCGTCTAGCGCTCGACTCGATTGGCAGGAGGCGCCTCTCAGGGGGCGCCTCCGCCGTTTCCGGAGACAATCCGCCGATGCCGGCCCTGCTCGCCCTCGTCGCCGTCACCGTCGTCTGGGGCATCACCTTCGTCCAGGTCAAGGACGCGGTCGAGCTCTATCCACTCTTCGCGTTCCTCGCGGTTCGTTTCGCGATCGCCTCGGTCGTGCTCGCCGTGCCGGCCGCCGGCCGGATGCGCTCACTCGGCCGCCGCGGCTGGTCCGCGGGCGCCTCGCTGGGGCTTCTGCTCGCGGCCGGGTACGCGCTCCAGACCGCGGGGCTCCAGCGGACGACCGTTTCGAGCGCGGGTTTCATCACCGGTCTCTACGTCGTCTTCACGCCGCTGCTCGCGCTGCTGCTCTTCCGCACGCGGGTGGGCCGCGCGGTCTGGCTGGGGGTCGCGCTGGCAGTGGCGGGGCTCGCGATGCTGTCGGGCGTCGGCGCCGGCGACGCGGCCGGAGACCTGCTCGTCCTCGCCGGGTCTGCCGCCTACTCGCTCCAGATCGTGCTGATGGAGCGCTACGCGCCCCGCTACGACGCAGTCGCGTTCACGCAGGCCGAGATGCTCGCGGCGTTCGCCGGGTTCGCCGTGGTCGCGGTCGCCCTGGGCCAGGTCGAGCTGCCGCGCGGCTGGACCGTCTGGGGGGCGCTGCTCGTCACGGGTATCTTCGCGAGCGCCCTCGGCTTCCTGATCCAGACCTGGGCGCAGCGCCGGACGAGCGCCACGCGCACAGCGCTCGCGTTCGCGCTGGAGCCGGTCTGGGCGGGTCTCTTCGGCTTCTGGCTCGCGGGCGATCGCCTGGGGGCCCTCGGCTGGGGCGGCTGCGCCGTGATCATGGCCGGCATCCTTGTCGCCGAGCCCGAGGCGGGGCGGACGCTGCGGCGGCTTGTTGGCCGCGACTAAATTTCAATCCGACTAAACATTGGGAAAGCGCGGCCGATACCTAGGCCAGCGTCGCCTTTCGGCGGCGAAGCACCACTGAGGAAGGGATCCCATGAAGCGCTTGAAGAACAGGGCCGCCTTCGGCCTGCTCGTCCTGGGATCGCTGATCCCACTGACCTTCGCCGGGAGCATCGTCGCCGCGGGGCCGCCCGCCGTCGACCTGGGGACGGCCGACTCGTACGCCGTCCTGGCCGGCGACGCGATCAGGAACACCGGCGCGACGACGCTGCACGGGGACCTGGGGCTCT
>JAWVCV010000097.1:0-3560 GCA_033858115.1 Gaiellaceae bacterium | reverse complement strand
GCCTGGAGGTCGTCGCCGAACTGCTCGCGGACCGGCTCCTCGACGGCGGCAAGCCGCTGCTTCTCGAGCAAGGCGGCGAGGCTCGCGCGGACCTGCATGCGCCGCGTGATGTCCTCCTCGCTGGAGTCCATCGACAGCTCGGGGGCCAGCTGGTCCTCGAGCTCCTCGATGATCCCGGCGCCCTCACGGAGGCCCTTCGCCTGGAGGCTCTCCCAGATCGAGTGACCCTGCGACTCCTCGAGCTCGACCGTCAGCTCCGGGTCGAGCCACTTCGCCTTGCCGACCTGGCGGCGCAGGTCCTCCTGCGCCTCGCACAGCTTGCGGATCTCCTGGTGGGCGAGGTCGAGCGCCTCGAGGAGCACGTCCTCGGGGACCTCGTCGGCCCCGGCCTCGACCATCGTCAGGCCCTCCTTCGTGCCGACGACGATCAGATCGAGCGAAGACTCCTCGAAATTCTCCTGATGGGTCGGGTTGAGGACGAGCTCGCCGTCGATCCGGCCGACGCGAACGGCGCCCACGGGGCCGAAGAACGGCAGCGGCGACAGCATCAGCGCCGCCGAGGCCCCGTTGATGCACAGGATGTCGTGCGGCGTCACGAGGTCGGCTGACAGCACGGTGCAGATCACCTGCACCTCGTTGCGGAAGCCCTTCGGCCAGAGCGGCCGGATCGGGCGGTCGATCATGCGCGCCGTGAGCGTGGCCCGCTCGGTGGCGCGCCCCTCACGCTTGAAGAAGCCGCCGGGGATCTTGCCGGCCGCGTAGGCCCGCTCCTCGACGTCGATCGTGAGCGGGAAGAAGTCGGCGCCTTCTCGCGCCTCGGGCCGGCCGACGGCCGTCGCCAGCACCATCGTGTCGCCGGAGCGCATCACGACCGCCCCGTCCGCCTGCTTGGCCAGCTTCCCTGTCTCGAACGTAATCTCTTTGCCGCCGATCTCGGCGGTGACTGAGGCAACCTGCCCCAATACGGTGCTCATTCCATGTCCTCCACTCTGCTTGGGTGGAGAGTGGAAGATTGGGCCAGGCCCTTGGTAGGGGCTCGCCCAAGCTTCCACTCTCCGGTGACGAAGCTCTAGCGCCTGAGGCCGAGCTCCTTGATGAGGGCGCGATAGCCCTCCAGGTCGTGCTTTTGCATGTAGGTCAAGAACCGACGCCGCCGGCCGACGAGCTTCAGGAGCCCGCGCCTGGAGTAGTGGTCCTTCTGGTGCGTCCGCAGGTGCTCGGTGAGGTCGTTGATCCGGCGCGTGAGCATCGCGATCTGAACCTCCGGGGAGCCGGTGTCGGCCTCGTTGCGGCCGTGCTTCCCGATCAGCTCCTGCTTGACTTCCTTGGTGAGGGCCATGCGTCCTCCTAGGTTCGTTGACGCCGGAGTCCCCGCGCGGCGTGAAGGAAGACACGGCCGGCCGAGATCTCGGTCGGAAGTAAGGTAGCAAGCCGTGTTGCCCGCCGCGGTCGCAGCTGGTCACCCTGCCACGGTCGCGGCCGGGATCGAGGTCCTCGAGGACGGCGGGACGGCCGCCGACGCCGCCGTGGCGGCGGCCCTCGCCTCGTGTGTCGCAGAGACGATGATGACCGGCCTCCTGGGCGGCGCTCATGCGATCTACTGGGACGGGCAGGAGGCCTGGAACCTCGACTGCTTCGTCGACGTCCCCTCGGGCGCGGGCGCGCCGCCGCTCGAGCTGCAGGTCCCGTTCGGCGAGGAGCTCGTCCATTACGCCATCGGGCCTGGCACCTGCGCCGCGCCGGGCCTGGCCAGCGGGCTCGACGCGCTCTGGCGCCGGTACGGGCGGCTCCCGTGGCCGCGGCTCGTCGAGCCCGCGCTGCGGCTGGCGCGCGCCGGCGTGCCGATGCCCCCCGCCCACGTCGCCTGCCTCGAGATGCTCGCGCCCGTCTACACGATGCAGCCTCGCGGCGCCGCGATCCACGCACCCGGCGGGCGGCTGCTCGAGACAGGCGACCTGCTCGCTCAGCCCGGCCTCGTCACCGCGCTCGAGCTCGTCGCCGACGAGGGCGCGGCCACCGTCTACACCGGGTCGGTGGCGGAGGCACTGCTCGCGGTCGAAGGGATCGCGATCACGCGTGGCGACCTGGAGCGCTTCGAGGCGCGCTGGGTCCGCCCCGTGGAGGTCGGCTACGCGGCGGCTCGCTTCCTTACCCGCGCGGGCCTCTCCGGTGTCCCGGAGTCACTCGAGCGGCTGCCGGTGCTCCGGGAGCTCGGCGAGACGGAGCGCGTGCACGCCCTCCTCCAGGCGCTGACCGGCGTCGCCGTCGGCGGACACACGACGAATCTGGTCACGAGCGACGCGGAGGGCCGCGTCTGCGTGCTGACGTCGAGCCTCGGTCTCGGCACCGGCGACTTTCTCCCCGGGCTCGACCTGCATTTGAACAGCATGCTGGGCGAGGTCGATCTGATGCTGGAGCCGTCGAGGCCCGGCGAGCGGATGCAGAGCATGATGGCGCCGAGCCTCGCGCTCGACGGCGGCGGGGTCCTGCTCGGGATCGGCGCAGCCGGCGGCACGCGTCTCCGTACGGCGCTCGTCGGCGTCGCGGCCGGCATCCTCGACGAGGGCCTCGCTCCTGCCGACGCGGTGACGCGGCCGCGCTTCCACCGAGCCGAGGACGTCGTCAACACCGAGCCCGGAGTCGACGAGCAGGCGCTCGCAGAGCTCGAGCGGCAAGGGCTGCAGGTCCGGCGCTGGCCGGGGCAGCACCACTACTTCGGCGGCGTCAGCGTCGTCGGCGGCACGGGCATCGCCGGCGACCCGCGCCGGAGCGGGCACGCGGCGAGCCTTACGTGAGGAGCAGCTTCTCGATCCGCCGGCTCGCGATCCAGGTGCCGACGAGGCCGAGCACCGCCAGGTAGGCCACGTTCACGAATTGCTCCGGCCCGACGGTGCCCGTCGTCAGCGAGCGCAGCAGCTCGACGCCGTGGTAGAGGGGCGTCAGCTGCACGATCCGCTCGAGCCAGTCGGGATAGGTCGAGAGCGGGAAGAACGTCGCCGAGAAGAGGAACATCGGCAGGATCGCGAGGTTGAGGATGTCGAAGTCCTGCCAGCTCCGCATGTAGGTGACAGCGGCGATGCCGGCGCCCGCGAACGCGAATCCGAGGAAGACGGTCGCCGGCAGCACCAGGAGCGCCCACCACGACTCGACGAGGCCGAGCGAGAGGATCACGGCGAAGAAGCCGACCGCGTAGATGAGGCCTCGGAAAAGCGCCCAAGCCGTCTCCCCCGTCGCGACGTCCTTGGGGCCGAGCGGAGTCGACAGGATCGAGTCGTAGAGCTTCTGGTACCGCATCTTCCAGAAGATGTTCGTCGCGTCGTAGAAGGCGCCGTTCATCGCGGACGCGGCGAGCAGACCGGGTGCGACGAAGGACGCATAGTCGGTACGCGCGCCGTCGATGACGACGTCGCCGACGTAGCCGCCTAGCCCATAGCCGAGTGAGAGCAGGAAGAAGAGCGGCTCGAAGAAGCCGCTGACGATGATCGGCCACATCGACTTGTAGCTCAGGAGGTTGCGCTCGAAGAGCAGGCCGCCGCGGCCTCCGGGCCGGTCGAGGACGC
>JAWVCV010000096.1:0-2651 GCA_033858115.1 Gaiellaceae bacterium | reverse complement strand
GCGTCAAGGGCTTTCTGGTCGCCGATGTGCGCGGCCGCGTGATCGGCCGGGTCGAGTCGCCGATGTACGGCACCCAGCCCGACCGGCCCGACGCGCTCGCCGTCCGTTCCGGCTTCCTGCGCGGCCGTCGGCTCGTGCCGGCCGACGCGATCGGCGCGATCGACCAGGGCTCCCGCGTGATCGGCCTCAGCGTCATGCGCGAGTCGATCCGCAAGTTCCTCTAAGCGCGCCGTGCGCGCAGCGGCTCCGCTAGTGGCCGTCGCGTGCCTCGCCGGCTGCGGCACCTCCGACGAGCCTGCCGCTGAGCCCGAGCCCGCGTCGGCGACGATCCGCTTCGAGCACGCGCTCGACCCCGACGCGCCGATGTACATCGAAGGAGCGGAGTACCACGTCACGGTGACGCAGGGCGACGAGACAGTGGCAGAGCGCGAGATCGAGTCCGAGGGCACCGTCACGGTCGATCTCCCCGCGGGGGCGTACACGCTCGGCAGCTACGCCCGCGTCTGCAGCGGGAACTGCGGCAACCTCGAGCCGCCGACCGACCGCTGCTCGACCGAAGCCGAGCTCAAGGGGGACGCTGCGAGTACCGCCTCGATAGTCGCCCGTCCAGGCGGCTGCACGATCAAGGTCGACTGACCCACTCCGCGCCCCGCGTACGCGCGAGCGAAGCGACGCGTAAACGTTGACACGGCCGCACATCTGTCTTGGGCGAAGCGGGATTCATTCCCGCGCAGCCCCCTCAGGCGGCGCAGCGAAGAAGAAGGGGGCGCACGGGAGAAACATGGTTTCCCCCGTGCCCTAACGATCGCAGGCTCCCAAAGAGGAGCCCGCGATCGGCCGTCAGTTGAGGTCGCGGCGCTCGCCTTGCGCCGCAGCCCTGGGGTGAGTATGCGTCACCGGTCGGCCGGCTGTCTACAGGACCGCCAGGTAGCGATCGAGCTCCCACTGGGTTAGCTGGACCCGGTAGTCGTCCCATTCCTTGCGCTTCAGCTCGACGTAGCGCTCATGGATGTGCTCGCCGAGCGCCCGGCGCATCAACTCCGACCCGGCAAGCTCCTCGACGGCCTCGCCGAGGGTGCCCGGGAGTGCGACGATGCCGCGCTCCTGCCGTTCCGCGGCGGTGAGGTGGTAGAGGTTGGAGTCCATCGGCTCTTCGAGCTCGTACCCCCGCTCGATCCCCTCGAGCCCGGCGTGGAGGAGCGCCGCGAAGGTGAGGTACGGGTTGCAGGCGGGGTCGGGGCAGCGGATCTCGGCGCGGGTGGCCTGCTCGGAGCCCGGCTTGTAGAGCGGGATCCGGATCAGAGCGGAGCGGTTGCGCTGCGACCACGCCACGTACACCGGCGCCTCGTAACCGGGCACGAGCCGCTTGTAGGAGTTGACCCACTGCGCGAACACGGCCGAGAGCTCGCGCGCGTGGCGCAGCAGGCCGGCGATGAACGCTTTTGCGGTCGGCGAGAGGTGGTGCGGGTCGTCGCCGTCGAAGAACTGGTTGCGGCCGTCCGTGAAGAGCGACATGTGCGTGTGCATCCCCGAGCCGTTCTCGCCGAAGAGCGGTTTCGGCATGAAGGTCGCATAGACGCCGTTCTTTGCTGCGATCTCCTTGACGATCAGCCGGTACGTGATCGTCGCGTCGGCCATCTCGAGCGCAGGTGCGTAGCGCATGTCGATCTCGTGCTGCGAGGGCGCCACCTCGTGGTGGTGGTACTCGATCGGGATTCCCATTGCCTCGAGCGCCTGGATCGTCTCGTTGCGCAGCTCCGTGGCGGCGTCGAGCGCAGTCATCGCGAAGTAGCCGCCCTCGTCGAGCGTGACGGTCCCCTTGTTGTCCTCGAAGAGGAAGTACTCGAGCTCGGGGCCGATGTTGAACGTGTCGAAGCCCATGGCCTGCATCCGCTCGAGCGCCTTGCGGAGCATGAAGCGCGGGTCGCCCTCGTACGGTGTCCCGTCCGGCCTGACGATGTCGCAGATCATCCGGCCGACGATCGTCTCGCCCTCGCGGTGCGGCATCACCCGGAACGTCTCGGGATCGGGGATCGCGACCATGTCCGACTCCTCGATCGCGTTGAAGCCCGTGATCGACGAGCCGTCGAAGCCCATCCCGTCGTCGAGCGCCGCCTCGACCTCGCCGGGGGTGATCGCGAAGCTCTTCAGGTGCCCTTCGAGGTCGGTGAACCAGAAGAGGACGTACACGACCTTCTGCTTCTCGATCTCCTTCAGCACCCGCTTGCGCGACTCCGGATCGGACGTCGCCCGGTGCTTGCTCTCAACCATCGCCATGCGCCGTTCCTCCTTTGAAAACCAAAAAAAGGACCCCAGGCGGTATCCGCCTGAGGCCCCGTTGCCTCGAAAAGCTACGCGGAGTCTAGCGCACCCTAACCGCTCCGCTTCAGCTTGCCGTGCTTCTTCGCGTAGATCTCACCGCGGCCGAAGACCCAGAGCCCGGTCGGGGCGGCGACGAGGCCGATCAGAAGCAGCGGCCAGATCTCGTCCCACATCGCGGTGACGCCGGCGCCGTGGAGAATCGCGTCGCGGATCCCGTCGAGCACGTAGGTGGCGGGGGAGATCACCGAAAGCCACTCCATCCAGCGCGGCAGCACCTCCACCGGGTAGTAGACGCCCGAGACGACGAGCAGCATCCCCTGGGCGACGAA
>JAWVCV010000095.1:0-3349 GCA_033858115.1 Gaiellaceae bacterium | reverse complement strand
CGCTCGAGCTCGTTCAGGAGCGTCGCGGTCACGCGCGCGCCGGTCGCGCCAAGCGGGTGGCCGAGCGAGATGCCGCCCCCGTTCGGGTTGATGTCGCCGAAGCGGTCCTCGAGCCCAGCGTCCTTCGCGAACTGGAGCACGACCGAGGCGAACGCCTCGTTGACCTCGATCACCGAGATGTCGTCCCAGCTGAGGCCGGCCTTGTCGAGCGCCTTGCGGCAGGCCTCGGGGTTGCCGTGCAGCATCCGGTACGGGTCGACGCCGGCGAGGCTGAACGAGACGAATCGCGCCCGCGGCTCGAGCCCGAGCCGGGAGGCGGCCCCCTCGCTCGTGACGAGGACGGCGGCGGCGCCGTCGACGATCTGGCTCGAGTTCCCGGCGGTGACGGCGCCGTCCGGGATGAAGGCCGGCTGGAGCGACGCGAGCTTCTCGGCGGACGTGTCGCGGCGAGGAGCCTCGTCGACCGCGAACAGCACCGCCGCGCCGGCGGCGGAAACCTGGACGGGCACGATCTCGTTGTCGAACCGGCCCGCGTCGATCGCCGCGACCGCGCGCCGGTGCGACTCCAGCGAGTAGGCGTCGAGCGCATCCCGCGATAGGCCCCACTCCGACGCCAGCGCCTCGGCGGAGATCCCCTGCGGCACGATCTGCCAGCGCTCGAGGAGCTTGTCCGAAAGGTCGCCGCCGTTCGTGCCCATCGGGACTCGCGACATCATCTCGACGCCCGCCGAGACAACGACGTCGAGCTGACCGGCCCAGATTGCGGCGGCCGCATTGAAGTTCGTCTGCATCGAGGAGCCGCACTGCCGGTCGACGGTCGTCCCGCAGACGGTCTCGGGCCACCCCGCCACGAGCGGCGCCATCCGGCCGATGTTCCAGCCCTGCTCGCCGATCTGCGTCACGCAGCCCATCTGCACGTCCTCGACCTCGGCGGGGTCGAGATCGTGCCGGGCCAGGAGGCCATTCAGCACGTCAGCCGCCAGTTCGTCCCCGCGTGTGCCTGCAAGCGAGCCGTTCCGCCTGCCGATCGGGCTGCGAACGGCGTCGACGATCAGCGCGTCGGTGCCCACGAACGCAGCATAGACTCAGGACATGGCCACGACTGCTTCCGAGAAGAAGCTGCTCCTCGGCGGCGAGTGGATCGAGACGGGCGAATGGCTCGACGTCCATTCGCCGTACTCTGGCGAGCTCGTCGGCAGGGTCGCCAAGGCCGGTGCGGCCGAGGCTCGCCGGGCCGTCGACGCCGCCGAGGCGGCGATGCGCGAGCCGCTGCCGGCGCACAAGCGCGCGGAGATCCTCGTGCGCGTCGCCGCCGCGCTCGGCCGCCGTCACGAGGAGGTCGCCCAGACGATCTGCGCCGAGGCGGGCAAGCCGCTGAAGGCCGCTCGCGTCGAGGCGAGTCGCGCGATGTCGACGTTCACCTTCGCCGCGGTCGAGGCGCGCAAGCTGGCCGGCGAGATGGTTCCGATGGACGCCTCGCAAGCGGGCGAGGGAAAGCTCGCCTTCACGCTGCGGCAGCCGATCGGGATCGTCGGCGCGATCTCGCCGTTCAACTTCCCGCTCAACCTCGTCGCGCACAAGATCGCCCCCGCCCTCGCCGCCGGCTGCGCCGTCGTGCTCAAGCCCGCGTCGCAGACGCCGTTCTCGGCGCTCTTGCTCGCGGAGCTCGAGACCGAGGCGGGCCTACCGCCCGGGTGGCTGAACGTGCTCGTCGGGCCCGCGTCCGAGATCGGCGACGTGCTCGTCGAGGACGAGCGAGTGCGGGCGATCACCTTCACCGGCTCCGGCGGCGTGGGCTGGAAGCTCGCGGAACGCGCCCCAAAGAAGCGCGTGAAGCTCGAGCTCGGCAACGCGACCCCGGTGATCGTCGAGGCCGACGCCGACCTGGACGATGCGGCCGCCAAGCTGGCGGCCAACGCCTTCGCCTTCGCCGGGCAGAGCTGCATTTCCGTGCAGCGGATCTACGTCCAGCGCGGTGCCTACGACAAGCTGCTCGCCGGCTTCCTGCCCAGGGTCGAGGCATTGGTCGTGGGCGATCCGGCGGACGAGGCGACCGACGTCGGGCCGCTGATCGACCGTGAGGCGCGCGACCGGGTCCTCGCCTGGATCGAGGAAGCGCGCGCCGCCGGAGCAGAGATCCTCACCGGCGGCGAGCTCGAAGGCGAGCTGATCCGGCCGACGGTGATCGCGAACCCGCCCGCGGAGGCGAACGTCTCGTGCGAGGAGGTGTTCGGCCCAGTCTGCACGGTGACCGCCTACGACACGCTCGACGAGGCGATCGAGCTGGCGAACGGGACGCGGTACGGGCTGCAGGCCGGGATCTTCACGAGCAACGTGAGCACGGCGCTCGAAGCTGCCCGGCGGCTCGAGTTCGGCGGCGTCACGATCAACGAGGCGCCGACCTTCCGAGCCGACCAGATGCCGTACGGCGGCGTCAAGGACTCCGGCAACACCCGCGAGGGCCCGGCCTACGCAGTCCGCGAGCTGACCGAGGACCGGCTCGTCGTGCTGCCGCTGTAGGACGTTTTCGGGAGCGCCGGAGCGGGCAGGTTTCGAGCCATGCTTGCCACAGCCCTCGCTCTGATCGTCCTCGGCGTCGTCCTCGGGCTCTTGTTCCCGGTCATGTTCATCGCCAGCGCAGTGGGCCTCGCCTTGCTGCTCGTGTTCTTCCTCGGCGCGGGGCGGCGGGCGACGACGGGAGCCACCGGCTCCGAGCCGGCGAACCCCCCGGAATAGCGCTCCGAAGCGGTCAGTAGACTCGCGCGGGTGATGCGCATCCCTCACCTGCAGCAACTCCTGCGGCGCGAGGCGACGCGCCCGCGGCGCCGGCACGCGCCGCCGGCGAGCGAGCTGCGCCGCGAGCGCCGCGCGCTCCTGCGTCTCCGCGAGCAGAAGCTCCGCGACCTCGGCGGGCTCGCGCTCGAGATGTACCGGCACGATCGCTTCCGTGAGGACCTCCTGCTCGAGCGCTGTGCGGAGCTGATCGGGCTCGAGGCGCGGATCCACGAGCTCGACGTGCTGCTCGGGGTCGTACGGCCCACGCCCGGTACACCACGCACGGCCCGCTGCGAGTGCGGCGCGCCGCTGCTCTGGGGGTCGCGCTTCTGCGCGAACTGCGGCCGACCGGTCGCGACGACCGGCGTCGGAGGCGCCAGGTGACCGAACCGGCGCTCCGCTGCCCTCGCTGCGGCGCGGGCGGTCAGGCAGGCCAGGAGTACTGCCTCGAATGTGGCGCCCGGCTCGTGTCCGAGACGACCGGCCCGGTGGAGCGGGCGTCGGCACGCGTCGCGCGCCGGCATCCATGGGCGTCGGCCTGGATCGTGCCTTCCTTGCTCGGCCTCGTCGTCGC
>JAWVCV010000094.1:0-2526 GCA_033858115.1 Gaiellaceae bacterium | reverse complement strand
TTCCCCGGCGTCACGGTCATGTTGTGCGCGAGGTAGCTCTTGACACCCGTCTCGCGCTCGAGCCGCTCGAACATCGCGCAGAAACGCTCGCGGTACGGGTTCAGCTCCGCCTCCGAGGACGCCCGCTTGATTCCCCGCCGCCCGAGCATCATCGAGTCGAAGTGCCCGGCGAAGGACACCCAGCGGAAGCGCGGCTCGCCGTTCGGGCCGAGCACGAGGTCGCGCAGATACGAGTAGTCGAAGTCCCCGTGCGACATGCTCATCGGCTTACGCCCGTGACGGCGCATCACGAGGAGCGCCGACGCGTGGTCCTCCGGCGAGAGCAAGGTCACCTCGCCGCCGATCAGCTGCGCGTTCTGCCCCGGCCCGCGAACGCGCCGTAGGTAGGCCATCTGGCGGTCGATCTCGGCCACGGTGTGCGCGCCGTCCACGCGCACGCGGTTCGCCTCGCGCGAGTGGTAGCAGGGGGTGCAGGCGAGGTTGCAGCGCGGGAACACGCCGTGCGTCCCCTCGCAGCCCATGGTCCTCCGGCCGAGCGCCTGTCCCGGTACCCGGACGTGCTCCGGCAGCGCCTCCCAGCGCTGCTTCAGCAGGGCCTCGAGCTCGGGGTCCTTCGGACGCGTCAGTCGTTCGAGCGAGCGGAGAGTCATCGCATTCGCATCCGCATCCTCGCGCGAAGCCACATCCAGCGCAACCACATCGACGAGATGTCGGCCACGGCCCCCCACAGATGCCCCAGCGGGCCCGTGTACAACCAGGCGAGCGCTCGTTCGGCAAGAGGTCGGCGGCCCACGGCCTCACGCTATCGTGGCGCGCCCATGGCGACCCAGGTCAAGACGAAGACGAGCGAGCTCGGCGACTCGCGCGTGCGCGTGGAGGTGGAGGTCGAGCCGGCCGCGGTCGACAAGGCGCTGTCCCAGGCCGCGGCGAACCTCGGTCGCGACCTGAAGATCCCGGGCTTCCGCAAGGGCAAGGTGCCGCCGCAGGTCGTGCTCCAGCGCGTCGGTCGCGAGGCGGTGCTCGACGAGGCAGTCCGCCAGGCGCTGCCCGACTGGTACGAGGAAGCGATCGGCGACGCCGGCCTCAACACCGTCGGCGAGCCGAGCCTCGACCTCGGCGAGCTGCCCGACAAGGGCTCGCCGCTCGCGTTCTCGATCGAGGTCGGCGTGCGCCCGCCGGCGAAGCTGGGCGAGTACAAGGGCCTCGAGGTCGGCCGCCGCGAGCCCGAGGTCGAGAGCGGCGAGGTAGACGCGGAGATCGATCGCCTCAGGGAGACGTCCGCGTCGCTCGAGAACGTCGAGCGGCCGGCCAAGCAGGGCGACTTCGTGGTGATCGACTTCGTCGGCAGGGTCGGCGGCGAGCCGTTCGAGGGCGGCGAGGCGCGCGGGTACCTGCTGGAGCTCGGCTCGGACCGCCTGGTCGAGGGCTTCGAGCAGCAGCTCGAGGGCACGAATGCGGGCGACGACGTCACCGTGAACGTGACGTTCCCCGAGGACTATCGCGCCGAGAACCTCGCCGGCAACGACGCCAGCTTCGACGTGTCGGTGAAGGAGGTCAAGGAGAAGCAGCTCCCCGAGCTCGACGACGACTTCGCCACCGAGGCCGGCGGCTTCGACTCGCTCGACGAGCTGCGCCAGGACATCGAGGCCCGCCTCAAGGAGCAGCAGGAGCGGGCGATCGACACCGAGTTCCGGGAGGCCGTGGTGGACGCCGCCGTGGCCGAGGCCGAGATCGACGTGCCCGAGGAACTGGTGAACGCGAAGGCGCACGAGATGTGGCACCAGACGAGCCGCCGGCTCGCGGCGCAGGGGCTCGACCCCGCGCGCTACCTCCAGATGACCGGCAAGAACGAGGAGGAGCTCGTGCACGAGGCCGAGCCCGAGGCCGAGCGCGCGCTGAAGCGCGAGAGCGTGCTGGCCGCGGTGGTCGAGGCGGAGGGCATCGAGGTCCCCGACGACGATCTGCTCGCGTCGCTGCGCGCAGCCACCCAGGGGCCGGGCCGGCCCGAGACGAGCGAGCGCAAGCTGCAGAAGGCGCTCGACCGCGCCAAGGCCGAGGGCCGTGACGAGGCGCTCCGCGAGGACATCGCGATGCGCAAGGCGGTGGACCTGATGGTGGAGTCCGCGAAGCCGATCACGGTGGAGCAGGCGCAGGCGCGCGACAAGCTCTGGACGCCCGGCAAGGAAGGCGACGAGGGCGCCAAGGAGATCTGGACGCCGGGAGGCTGAGCCGGTGGAACGCCGCCGCGCCTCGTCGGGATCGCCCTACGAGCCGACGATCGGCTTCAGCCGCGCAGTCCGCGTCGGCGACCGGGTACTGGTAAGCGGGACCGGCCCTGTGGGCGCCGACGACGCGGACGTGGGAACGCAGATGCGTCGTTGCATCGAGATCGTCGCGAAGGCGCTGGAGGAGCTGGGCGCCTCCCTCGACGACGTTGTTCGGACTCGTACCTATCTCACGGACGCACACGACTGGGAGCCGGTGGCCGCCGCACATGGTGAGGCCTTCGCCGAGGTCCGGCCGGCG
>JAWVCV010000093.1:0-13105 GCA_033858115.1 Gaiellaceae bacterium | reverse complement strand
CTGTGGGCATGGGTCGCGCCGGGAGAGGTCGTGACGTTGTCGCCGCGCACGGCGACAATCATCACGGTGGTGGCGGTGACGCTCCTGCTCGGGCGATCCCGGCTCGCCTGGCTTGCCCTGATCTGCTTGACCGTCGTCTACGGGCTGGCCACGCTGGCGGCCGCCCTGATCCTGCTCGACCGGGTGGCGCTCTCCCAGTCGATCGTGTGCCTCGTTGCGCTCTCGATCCTCTGGTCGCCGGCCCTCGAGCAGTGGCTGTACGCGGAAGAGAGCCCGCACCGGTCGCAGATCGCCTAGCGGACGCCACGCTGAAGTGGAAATGACGCTACCCTGCGCGCGCGCTCGTGCGTTGGATCATCCTGCTTGTCGTTTGCGGTACTGCGCTTCTCTGCTCGCCGGCCCAGGCGAGTGAGCAGCTCGGGGACGTCGACGTCCGCTTCCTCGGGTTGAAGGTGAACGGGCGCGGGGAGGCGCTCGTGAGCTACCTGAAGCCGGACGGCGCGCGCCGGGACGTGCTCGTCTGGAGCGCAGTGGGCGCGCGAGCACCGGATCCGGACCAGCCGCAAGTGCGCTTCCGGTTCGACTACAGCGGCGGGCCGAGCACGCGACGCACGTCTGCCGTTCGAGCCTTCCGCAACCGCTGCCGGTCCTACGACGGACCGGCGCTCGTGTTTCTCGTCGCCGCGTGCAAGGCGCCGGACGGCTCCTACTGGGCGCTGCAGCGCTGGCAGCGCTTGCTGCCCATGCGCGGCTTCGAGCCCTTTCGGCCCGGCCAGGCCGCCTTCGAGCTGCACGTCTCGCACTGGACGGGTGCGCTGCCCCAGCTCGAGGTCTCCCCGAACTGGACGTACGGCGGTCGCTGGCAAGGTCTCTTCGGACGGCTGACTTACCTCGGCGCGCCGGTGCATGGATTCCGCACTCCGTCCGCGAAGCGCGCAGATCCCTACGCGCGCTTCTTCTACATCGACACCTTCAACTCCGTCTACGGACCTGGGTGGCGGCACGACGCCGGCAAGGTGACGCACAAGGGAAACGGTGCCTTCTGCTTCAGCTTTGTCCCGCAGCTGCCGCCGGCCGGATACCCGTCGCGGGAGCTGCGGGGACCGGGCAACGGCGAGAGGCACCGCGTCACGATCATGGGCCCGGGGGTGACGCCCGTCGTCCAGTGGGAGGGGACGGGCCTCGCGCGCTACGACGCGGCTGCCGATCGCGGCTTCAACACGCTCTTCGACCGGCTCGTCGGAGCGGACGCCGCGTGCGCGAGGGAGCGCTAGCGCACCTCGAAGCCCGAGATCCCTTCCGGCTCCTCGTTCGCGATGTCGACCCAGTCGACGCGCGCGCCGCGCGGCCCTTCCCGTGCGAATGCCAACAGACGCTCGACCGCCTCGGCCTCGCCCTCGAAGACCGCCTCGACGCTCCCGTCCGGCGCGTTGCGCACCCAGCCGGCGACGCCCGCGGCGAGGGCCCGGCGGCGGGCCGTCTCCCGGAAGAAGACCCCCTGGACGTGGCCCTGCACGACGACGCGCCGGCGCAGCATCGCTCTAGGCTAGTCGGCGCCGCTGCCGCCCCTCGCAGGGCGGCCGCTCGGAGCTCCGCGAGGATTCCTCAGCGCGACTTCGCGAGCGCGGCGCGCGTGATCCGGAACGGGTGAAGACCACGGGTCAGACGGCGGAGCTCCGCTGACAGCCGGGGCGGGACGGCGTACCACCCGTTGCGGGCGAAGCGCCCCAGATAGACGCCGTAGCTGAGGAAGCGGTCGAGCCGCCGGGTGGCGACGATCCCGGTGACGTAGCCGTTCCGGAAGCGCAGCTCGAAGTACTGCGCTCCGCGCGCGGCGGCCTGGACCCGCGCCGGGGCCGGGCCGCTGTAGTAGAGGGAGCGGAACTCGGGCAGCACGGCACGGTTCACGATCGCGACGCAGCGATTGGCGCCGCACACGCTCACGTCGCCGGGGCCGAAGTCCTTCGCGCTTGCAGCCGGCAAGAGGAGAAGCGCCGCCGCGCCGACGAGGGCGACGAGGAACATCTTCATGGTCCTAGTATGCCGCCGGGCCGTCGAGGGTTCCCTCCGATCGCGTGCCGTGCTGCGTAGGCTGGCCGCGTGGAGCGCTTCCCGATCGGCCGCAACACCGTCTTGCTCGCGGCGACGCTGACGTGTGTCTCGGGGATGGTGCAGCTCGGTGTGGCCGTGGCGACCGTGACGCTGGTGCTCGTCACCGGTGTCGAGGGCATCCTCGGGCTCGCTCCGGCGATCTTCCTCGTCGCGGGGGCCCTCGCGGCCTTCCCTGCGGGGCGGCTGATGGACCGGCTCGGCCGCGTGCCGGTGCTCGCCGGCGGCGCCGTCTGTGGGGTCGTCGGCTGCCTCGTCACCGCGCTCGGCTGCGAGGTGGACTCGGCCACGCTCGTCGTCTCGGGATTCGCGCTCGTCGGCATCGCGCAGGGCACCTTGCTGCTGGCGCGCGCCGCGGCCGCAGACATGTACCCGCCCGAACGGCGCGCCCGCGGCATCTCGTTCGTCCTCTTCGGCGCCCTCTTCGGCGCCGCGCTCGGGCCGCTCGTCTTCCGGCCCCTCTTCGCCGGCAAGGAGCTCGACACGGACGCGCTCGTCGTTCCGTGGCTTGCCGCCGCCGCGATCATGGCGCTCGGCCTCGTCATCGTCCTCTGCGTGCGCCCCGACCCACGCACGATCGCGCAGCACCTCTCGCGACGAGCCAGTGGCTCCGAGCCACAAGCGGCGGCCCCGCTGCGGGAGATCCTGCGCCGGCCCGGGGTCGTCTCTGCGCTCGTCGCCGCGGTCGCGAGCTTCGCCGGGATGGCCTCGGTGATGAACCTGACGGGGTACCTCGTGATCGACCACGGGCACCACCAGTCGGACGTCTTCACCGTGATCAGCCTTCACATCGTCGGCATGTACGCGCTCGTGCTCGTGATCGGAGAGCTCGTCGACCGGCTCGGGCGGAAGCCGAGTCAGGTCTCCGGGCTCTTGCTGATGGGACTCTCGACGCTCGGGCTCGCGTGGCTCGAGAGCGTCGCCTGGACGTCGGCGTCGCTCTTCCTGCTCGGACTTGGCTGGAACCTCTCCTACGTCGCCGCCGCGAGCGAGCTCGCCGACCGGGCGCTCCCGGCCGAGCGCGGGAGGCTGATCGGCCTCTCCGACCTGCTCTCGAGCTTCACCGCCGCGGGCCTGGCTCTGCTCGGCGGCGTCGCCTACAGCAGCCTTGGAGTGGTCGCGCTCTCCCTCGGCGCGACGGCTTTCGTCGTCCTGCCCGCGGCCTGGATTCTGCTACGATCCGCCGCCGGCGCACCCGTTGTGCGCCCTCTTTCTGTGAAATGAAGACCTACAGCGCAAAGCCGGGCGAAGTCGCACGCGAGTGGTACGTCGTCGATGCCGAAGGCAAGACCCTGGGGCGGCTGGCGACCCAGATCGCGGATACGCTGCGCGGCAAGAACAAGGCGGTCTACACGCCGCACGTCGACACGGGCGACTTCGTCGTCGTCGTCAACGCCGAGAAGATCACGGTGACCGGCCAGAAGCTCGACCAGAAGATGTACCACCGCCACTCCGGCTACCCGGGCGGACTGCGCTCCCGGACGCTGCGGGAGCAACTGGAGCGGCGGCCGACCGAGGTGCTGCGCAAGGCGGTCAAGGGGATGCTCCCGCGCAACCGGCTCGCGCGCCAGCAGATCAACAAGCTGAAGATCTACGCCGGGCCGACGCACCCGCACGAGGCTCAGGCGCCAAAGACGTTGGAGGTCTCGTAGTGGCAGAGCAGGCTCAGTACCTCGGCACCGGCAAGCGCAAGACCTCGGTCGCGCGCGTGATCCTGCGCCCGGGCGACGGGAAGACCTGGTTCAACGGGCGGACGCTCGAGGACTACTTTCCCCGCGCGACCCACCGGACGCTCGCACTGGCGCCGCTGAAGACCGCCGGCGTCGAGGGGACGTTCGACATCCGCGTCCGCGTGCACGGCGGCGGCCCGTCCGGCCAGGCCGGCGCGGTGCGGCACGGGATCGCACGTGCGCTCGTCGAGGCCGATCCCGAGCTGCGCATCCCGCTGAAGCGCGAAGGCTTCCTCACGCGCGACGCCCGCCAGGTCGAGCGCAAGAAGGCCGGGCTGCACAAGGCCCGCAAAGCGCCCCAGTTCTCGAAGCGCTAACCCGCTTGCGGCAGTACTTCGGTACGGACGGCGTCCGCGGCGTCGTCGGCCAGGACCTGACCGTCGAGCTCGTGGAGAAGCTCGGCAAGGCCGCGGCCCTCTGGTCGGGGCGCGGCCGCGTCTTCGTCGGACGCGACACGCGCGGCTCCGGCCCGGAGCTCGAGGAGGCGTTTGCGCGCGGCGTCGTCGCCGCGGGCGGGAACGCCGTCCTCGCGGGTGTCCTCCCGACACCGGCCGTCGCCCTGCTCGCCCTCGACCTCGGCGTGGTCATCTCCGCCTCGCACAACCCGCCTGAGTACAACGGCGTCAAGTTCTTCGACAGCGAGGGCAACAAGCTCACCGACGCGTCGGAGGAGGAGATCGAAGCGCTGCTCGACGCGCCCGCCCGCGGCGGCGGCACAATCGACCGGGTCGACGTCGCGGACGACAGCTACCTCGAGCACGTGGTCGAGCGCTTCGGCACCGACCTCACCGGTCTCAAGATCGCCGTGGATTGCGCCAACGGCGCCTACTTCGACATCGCGCCGCAGGCGTTCGAGCGGCTCGGCGCGGAGGTGACGCCGATCGCGGTGGCGCCGAACGGCGAGAACATCAACCAGGGCTGTGGCGCGACCGACCTGACGCTGCTGCGGGAGACGGTGCTCGCGGGCGGTCACGACCTCGGCGTCGCCTTCGACGGCGACGGCGACCGGATGCTCGCCGTCGACGGCGACGGCAACGCGGTCGACGGCGACCAGATCCTCGCGGTGCTCGCGCTCCACGCCGGCGTCGACGTCGTCGCCGTCACGGTAATGACGAACCTCGGGTTCCACCGCCTGATGGAGGAGCGTGGCATCCGCGTCCTCACGACGGCCGTGGGCGACCGCTACGTGCTCGAGGCGCTGCGGCGCGAGGGCGCCACTCTCGGCGGCGAGCAGTCCGGCCACGTGATCTGCCTGCGCGACCATGTCACCGGCGACGGCCTGGCCGCAGCGCTCCTGCTCTGCAGCGCGATCAAGGGGCGCACGCTCGCGGAGGCCGCCGCCGTGATGCCGCGCTACGCGCAGGTGCAGGAGAACGTCCGCGTCACCCGCCGCGAGGTGCCGGCGGCGGCGCTGGCCGAGGCGGACCGGCTGAACGCAGAGCTGAACGGCAGCGGCCGCGTGCTCGTGCGGGCCTCCGGCACCGAGCCGTTGATTCGGGTGCTCGGCGAGGGGGAAACAGAGGAGGAGGCCAGGGATCTCTGTGCTAGGATCGCCTCCCTCGTCCAGAGGGAGCTCGGCTAGCCGCGACTGCAATTCAGGTGTGCCGGGCTTCTTGCGTTTTCCAGGGTTTTTCGCCATTGCAGACTCGGAAGAAGGGGGCCTTGAATGTGCGGAATCATCGGATATGTCGGCCCCCGGGAATGCAAGCCGCTTCTCCTCCAAGGGCTCGAGCGGCTCGAGTACCGCGGCTATGACTCCGCCGGGATCGCGTTGCGCGAAGACGAGGGCCTCGACTACGTCCGCGCCGTCGGGAATCTGCAGAACCTGAAGGACGAGGCGGGCCCGAACGGCTCGCAGGCCACGCACGGACTCGGCCACACGCGCTGGGCCACGCACGGCGCCGTCACCGAGGCGAACGCGCACCCGCTCACCGGCTGCGACGGCTCGAAGCTCTCGATCGTCCTGAACGGGATCATCGAGAACTACCGCGAGCTCCGCGAGGGGCTGCTGGCCGAGGGTCACACGTTCACCTCCGAGACGGACGCCGAAACAGTCGTCCACCTGATCGAGCGCCACTACGACGGCGATCTCGCGGCGGCGGTGCGGCGGACCTACGACGAGCTCGAGGGCCACTTCACCTTCGTCGTGATCCACCACGACCACCCCGACGTGCTCGTCGCTGCGCGGCACCAGACGCCGCTCGTCGTCGGGATCGGCCGGGGCGAGATGTTCCTCGCGTCGAACGCCGCGGCGTTCCTGAGCGAGACGCGGCAGGTCCAGTTCCCCGACGACGGCGACATCGTCGAGATCACGCCCGCCGGCGCCAGCTTCAGCCGCAGCGACGGCACCGCCGTCACGCACGAGCCGGTCGAGCTGGACTGGGACGACGAGGGCGCCGAGAAGGGCGGCTACGAGACGTTCATGCTCAAGGAGATCTACGAGCAGGCGGAGGCAGTCGCCGAGACGATCGGCGATCGCGTCCGACACGGCACGCTCGTCCTCGAAGGCCTCGGCCACTCGGAGGAGGAGCTGCGTGCGCTGCGGCGGATCGTCATCCTCGCCTGCGGCACCGCCTACCACGCCGGCGTCGTCGGTCGCTACGTGATCGAGGAGTGGGCGCGCATCCCGGTCGAGCCGGACATCGCCTCCGAGTGGATCTACCGCAACCCGGTCATCGACGAGGACACGCTCGTGATCGGGATCTCGCAGTCGGGCGAGACCCGCGACACGATCGAGGCGATGAAGCTCGCTCGCGAGAAGGGGGCCCGCACGGTCGCGATCACCAACATGATGGGCTCTCAGATCACCCGCGAGGTCGACTCCGTCCTCTACACGCGCTGCGGGCTCGAGGTCGGCGTCGCCGCCTCGAAGACCTTCACCGCGCAGGTCTCGCTGCTCTACCTCGTCGCCCTGAAGCTGGCGCAGATCCGCGGGACGATGCCTGCCGGCGAGATCTCGTTCATCCTCGACAAGGTCTACGAGCTTCCGAAGAAGATCGACCAGTTCCTCGACGGCGACCACCCGATCGAGGAGATCGCGCAGCGCTTCGCGCACCAGCCCTTCTTCCTCTACCTCGGCCGTCACATCGGCTTGCCTGTCGCGCTGGAGGGCGCGCTGAAGCTGAAGGAGATCAGCTACATCCCAACCGAGGCGTACTCGGCGGGTGAGATGAAGCACGGTCCGATCGCGCTCCTGGACGAGGACACGCCCGTCGTCGTCGTCGCGACCGATCTTCACGTCTACGACAAGCTCGTCTCGAACATCCAGGAGGTCCGAGCGCGTGGCGCGCACGTGATCGCGATTGCGACGGACGGCAACGAGGACATCCAGCACCACGCCGACGACGTCATCTACGTGCCGAAGACGCCGAACTTCCTCCAGGCGGTCCTGGCGATCATCCCGCTCCAGCTGCTCGCCTACCGGATCGCGCGCATCCGCGGCCTCAACGTCGACCAGCCCCGCAACCTCGCGAAGACGGTCACGGTCGAGTAGTTCGACCCCGCCCGCGCTTGTGCCGGGCGTTTCGAGCGGTCGCGGCCGGGGTACCGCCCTCGCGCCATGGAAGCTCCGGAGGCCACGCGTTCCGAGCCGCCCGAGTTGAGCGCAGCGGCGAGGCGCCGGCTCCGCTTCTCGCCCTGGAACCTGCTCCTGCTCGTGCCGCTCGCGGCCGTGCTCTTCCCGGGCCTCTACAACCGGGACGCCCCGCGGCTCTTCGAGATCCCGTTCTTCTACTGGTACCAGCTGGCGGCGATCTCAGTGGGCGTGACGTGCACTTACGTCGTGTACCGGATGACGAGAGGTGACCGGTGATGGACGACGTCAAGACGACGGAGCTCGTCGTCTTCGTCGCGCTCTTCCTCCTCGTCACCGTCCTGGGCTTCGTCGCCGCGCGCTGGCGCCGGGCCGAGTCGCTCGAGCACCTGGACGAGTGGGGGCTCGGCGGCCGCAACTTCGGCGGCTGGATCACCTGGTTCCTGGTCGGCGGCGATCTCTACACGGCGTATACCTTCGTCGCCGTGCCGGCGCTCGTCTTCGGTGCCGGGGCGATCGGCTTCTTCGCCGTGCCCTACACGATCGTCGTCTATCCGATCGTGTTCCTCGCGGCGGCCCGGCTGTGGTCGGTCTCGCATCGGCACGGCTATGTGACGCCGGCGGACTTCGTCCGCGGAAGGCACGGCTCCCCCGCACTCGCGCTGGCGATCGCCGTCACCGGGATCGTCGCCACGATGCCGTATATCGCGCTCCAGCTCGTCGGGATCGAGGCCGTGCTGAAGACGATGGGCATCTCCGGCGAGTGGCCGATCATCATCGCGTTCGCGATCCTCGCCGCCTACACGTACCAGTCCGGACTGCGAGCTCCGGCGCTGATCGCGTTCGTCAAGGACACCCTGATCTACCTCGTCGTGATCGTGGCGATCCTCTACATCCCGTACAAGCTCGGCGGCTGGGGCGACATCTTCGGCGCGGCCGACCAGAAGTTCCGGCAGAGCGAGAACCCCGGCGACGGCATCCTCCTGAGCGACGCGGCGCTCCTTGGCTACTCCACGCTTGCGTTCGGCTCCGCGCTCGCGCTCTTCATCTACCCCCACTCGGTCACGGCGCTGCTCGCCGCTCGCAGCCGCGACGTGGTCAAGCGGAGCATGGCCGCGCTGCCGGCGTACACCCTCATCCTCGGCCTGCTCGCGCTGCTCGGGTACATGGCGATCGCGGCCGGCGTCACGCCGATCGAGAGCGGGGGCAAGCCGGACAACAACACGGTCGTGCCGCTGCTCTACGACAAGATGTTCAGCGACTGGTTCGCCGGCGTCGCCTTCGGCGCGATCGCGATCGGGGCACTCGTGCCGGCGGCGATCATGTCGATCGCGGCGGCCAATCTCTGGACGCGCAATGTCTACAAGGAGTACCTCAGGCCGGACGCGACGCCTGCGGACGAGGCCCGCATGAGCAAGCTGGCCTCCCTCGTCGTCAAGGCAGGAGCGGTCGGCGTCATCCTGGCTCTCGATCCGCAGTTCTCGATCGACTTGCAGCTGATCGGGGGCGTGATTATCCTGCAGACACTGCCGGCGATCGTGCTCGGCCTCTATTCGCGGTGGTTTCACCGCGCCGGCCTGCTCGCGGGTTGGGCTGTCGGCCTCGCCGTCGGCATCTGGATGCTCTATGTGACCGACAATCCCCTCACCGGGAAGGAGCACTTCGCGGGGGCGCTCTTCAAGTGGAGCAAGCTCGGGCTCGACTCCGACTCCACGATCTACACCGGGCTGGTGGCGCTCGTGGTGAACCTGCTGGTCGTCGCCGCCGTGAGCGCGGTCGCCCGGGGCCTCCGCGTCCCTGACGGACAGGATGCGACGGCCGAGACGGACTACCACGTCGAGGCCGGCGATCCCGGCGTCGGACCGATGGCGGCGGACACTGCGATTCCCGTAGGTGCCGGCTCGCAGAGCGGGCGCTAGAAGAGGTCGGGCTCCTCGGGCTCGAACCGCGGGACGACTCCGGTGCGCATGACCGCCCAGAGGACGAGCGAGATCAGCGGCGGGCCGAGCAGCAACGCGGGGCTGACGAGCGCGAGGGCGAGCCAGACGAAGGGCACGGCTGCGTACGCGCTCCAACGCAGCAGGCGGTCCTCGCGGACGCGGGCCATGGCTCGCTAGGCGACGCTCTTCCGCCGCCGCAGGCGGGCGAGCTCGTCGTCGTCGTTGGGCGCGCGGCCCCCACCGAGCACCTCGTCGTACAGCGCCTGTGCCGCGGCAAGCACGCTTCCGGCACGGCTCGCCAGCGTCGCCTCCCGCCGCTGGAGCAGGTACTCGCGTTCGAGCAAGCCGGCCTCGAGCGCGGCAAGTGCGCCGGCGCGGTCCGAGTCCGGCTTCCCGACCTCGTCCTCGACCAGCTCGGCGACCGGCTGCAGTGGCGGCGCAACCGGGTCAGTGGCGAGCTCGAGCTGGGCGGCGTCGAGGCCGAGGTGGGCTCTGAGGCCTGTACCGAAATCGGGGGGTTGGTCAATCATGGCGACAAACACGTAGATGCCAGATCGGGCAATACCTTGCGCCCTACAATCACGTCTGTGGAGGCGCCCGCCAATACGACGGCGCGCGTGGTGCTGACGCGCGTTCCCGGCGGCGAGGCCGCGGACGTCGTCGCGGTGGAGGAGCCGCTCGAGATTCGCATCGGGGGCGAGCCGGTCGCGGTGACGATGAGGACGCCCGGGCACGACGAGGAGCTTGCCCTCGGCTTCGCGCTCGCCGAAGGGCTCGTGCCGCGCGGCGCGCGGGCGCCCGACGACCTCGCGGCGAACACGGTCGAGGTCGACGCCCCGGGTTTCGACCTCTCGCGCGTGCAGCGGAACTTCTACACCTCCTCCTCGTGCGGTGTCTGCGGCAAGGGCGCGCTCGCAGCCGTCGCCGTCGAGGCGCCTCGCGTCGAGTCCGACCTTCGCGTCCCGGCGTCGCTCGTGGCGAGCCTGCCGGAGCGCCTGCGCGGCGCTCAAGCGGCGTTCGAGGCCACGGGCGGGCTCCATGCGACCGGCCTCTTCACCGCCGAGGGCGGCCTGCTCTGCCTGCGCGAGGACGTCGGCCGCCACAACGCGCTCGACAAGGTCGTCGGGTGGGCGTTCCTCGACGGCCGCCTCCCGCTCGCGCGCTCGGTCCTCTGCGTCAGCGGCAGGCTCTCGTTCGAGCTCGTCCAGAAGGCGGCCGTGGCCGGCTGCCCCCTGCTCGTCGCGGTCGGCGCGCCGTCGTCGCTGGCCGTCGAGCTGGCAGGCGACCGGGGCCTGACGCTGTGCGGCTTCGTCCGCGACGGCTCGCTCAACGTCTACACGGAGCCGTGGCGGATCGAGCTCTGACGGGCGTGCTGCTCGTGGGCGGCGCGTCGTCGCGCTTCGGCTCCCCGAAGGCCCTCGCGCTCCTGCGCGGCGAGACGCTGGCCGAGCGCGCCTGGCGGACACTGGGGGAGGCGTTCGACGAGCGGATCGCAGTCGGCAAGGAGGATCTCGGCCTGCCGTTCCCCGTGCTCCTCGAGCCGCCGGAGCCGCAGGCGCCGATCGTGGGCGTCATCGCCGGGCTTCGAGCCGCCGACGCCGCTGTCTTTCTCCCGGTCGATTGCCCGCTCGTCACAGCCGACCTCCTGCGCGAGCTCGGGGAGCGGAAAGCCGTGCCGCAGACCGGCCCGCTCCCGGGCGCCTACTCGAAAGCCCACCTCCCCGAGCTCGAGCGGCGGCTGGCGAGTGGCGACTGGTCGCTTCGCGGCGTCAACACGCAAGTGCTCGAGGTCCCCGAGGACGCGCTCGTGAACGTGAACACGCGCGAGCAGCTCTCAGCGCTCGAAGAGCACCTCGCCGCTCTCGACGAGCACCGGGCCTGACTCCGTCTGCACCGAGAGCCGTCCGTCGCGGGCGATCATCTGCGCCGTGCCGGCGACGCCGTCGACGGTGACGCGGCGACCGCGCAGGAAGTCGCGCGCGCCCAGGTCGTCGTACAGCGCGTTCAGGCCGCCGTCGCGCCAGGCCTCGTAGCGAAGCTCGAGCTCGAGGAGCAGGTCGATGAGGATCGGGCGGCGCTCGTACGTCCGGCCCGTGACCGAGCGCAGTGAGCCGGCGGCCGCTTTCGTCTGCGTGGGCAGCTGCGTGGGCGTCTGATTCACGTTGAGGCCGATGCCGAGCACGACGGCGGCGTCCTTCAGCTCGGCGAGGCCGCCCGCGACCTTGCGGCGGTCGACCATGACGTCGTTCGGCCACTTCAATTGCGCCGCGAGGCCGGTCGCGCGCTCGACCACCACTGCGGTCGCGACCCCGGCAACGAGCGTCAGCTCGGCCGGCTGACGCTCGGCCGGCGGTCGCAGCAGCAGCGAGAGCAGGATCGAGCTCCCGGCGGGAGCCTCCCAGCGCCGCCCGAGCCTGCCGCGCCCGGCCGTTTGCTCCTCGGTGAGAGCGACCGCGCCCTCCGGCTGCGACGCATCGAGGAGTCGCTGCGTCGTCTCGCACTGCGGGACGTAGAAGTAGGGCCGCCCGAAGCGGCCACGCAGAAGCGGCTCGACGTGCGCGGGCTTGAGCGGCCTCAGACGCGCTCCAGCCGCACGGCCGACACCTTGTACTCCGGCGTCCCGATCAGCGGGTCGCCGACGTCATGCGTGAGCCAGTTCACCTTCGCCTCGGCGAAGTGCAGCGCCATCCAGACGAGCCCGGGATAGACGCGGTCGGAGAGCTGCGCGCGAGCTTTGAGGTCGCCCCGGCGCGAGACGAGCCGCACCCATTCGCCCTCGACCACGCCGAGGGCGGAGGCGTCTTCCGGCGCGATCTCGAAGAACGGGTCGACCTGCTTGTCGGTGATGCCGCCCTCGCGCATCGTCATCGTCGCCGAGTTGTAGTGATAGAGAGTCCGGCCGGTCGAGAGCACGAAGGGATAGTCGGAGTCCGGCTCCTCGATCGGCGGCTGGTACTCGACCGGGTGGAACTTCCCCTTGCCGGACGGAAGCGAGGGGTGACCCTCGTGCAGGATCTTCGTTCCCGGATGGTCGAGCGTCGGGCACGGCCACTGCATTCCATGCTCCTCGATCCGCGGGTAGCGGATCCCGTACCAGTTGGGCGAGAGGTCGGCGAGCTCGTTCCAGACCGACTCCGCGTCCGGGTACTCGGGCCAGTCGCAGCCGAGCGCGCGGGCGAGATCGGCCACGATCTCGCGGTCGAGCCGGGCGTTTCCGGGCAGCGGCACGGCGGCGCGGACACGGTTGATCCGTCGCTCGGTGTTGGTGAAGGTGCCGTCCTTCTCGGCGAAGCTCGAGGCGGGCAGGACGACGTTCGCGAACTTCGCGGACGTGTCGTTGAGGAAGAGATCCTGCGCGACGAGGAACTCGAGCTTGGCAAGGCCCTCGTCGACGTGGTGGGCGTTCGGCTCGGTCTGCGCCGGGTTCTCGCCGACCAGGTAGAGCGCCTTGATGCGGCCGTCGTGGAGGCCCGACATCATCTGATCGAGCCGCCAGCCCCCACGTTCGGGCAGGTCGACGTTCCAGGCCTTGGCGAACTTCTCCCGCACCTCCGGGTCGTCCCACGACTGGTAGCCGGGGAAGTAGTGCGGGTTTGCGCCGGAGTCGTTCAGCCCCTGAACGTTGTTCTGGCCCCGCAACGCGTTCAGCCCGGTCGACTCGTAGCCGAGGTGCCCGGTCATCAGGACGAGGTTGGCGAGCGACCAGATGTTGTCGACGCCGCACGCGTGCTCGGTGATGCCGAGCGTGTAGAAGATCGCCGCGTGCCGCTCGGTCGCGTACTCGCGCGCCGTGG
>JAWVCV010000092.1:0-2758 GCA_033858115.1 Gaiellaceae bacterium | reverse complement strand
CCAGGCGCCGAGCGGCCCCTTCCCAATGATGTCGATACCGATGTTCGCGGTGGGTTATGGTGAGCGCGTGAGCACGCGCGTGCACCACCTCCTGTCCGCCCCGCACGGCCTGGTCGCGCTCGCCCTCCTCCTTCCCCGCTAGGGGATCGGGCGACTCGACATACACCTTCGCGCTCCCGCACACCGGGAGGAGTCCGCCTTCGCCGAGGAGATCCCAATGTCCATGCCGCACTGGAAGTATCGCCCGTTCACGACTGTCGAACTGCCCGACCGTACGTGGCCGGACGTGGTGCTCGACCGCGCGCCGATCTGGTGCTCGACCGATCTGCGCGACGGCAACCAGGCGCTCGTCGAGCCGATGGACTCGCCGCGCAAGCAGGCGATGTTCGACCTGCTCGTGCGCCTCGGGATCAAGGAGATCGAGGTCGGGTTCCCGTCGGCCTCGATGACCGACTTCGAGTTCGTCCGCAACCTGATCGAGAACGAGTTGATCCCCGAGGACACGACGATCGCGGTCCTGACGCAGGCGAGGCCGGAGCTGATCGAGCGGACCTTCGAGGCGATCGAGGGCGCGCGGCGCGCAATCGTCCACCTCTACAACTCGACCTCGACCACACAACGGCGAGTCGTCTTCAGGCTCGACAAGGCCGGCATCACCGAATTGGCCAGCCGCGGCACGATGCTCTGCAAGGAGGTCGCCGCGAAGACTTCGACGGAGATCGTCTTCCAGTATTCCCCGGAGAGCTTCCACGCGACCGAGCTCGACTACGCGCTCGAGATCTGCGAGGCGGTGATCTCCGTGTGGGAGCCGACCCCGGAGCAGCCGATGATCGTCAACCTGCCCACGACCGTCGAGGCCTTCCCGCCGAACGTGTACGCCGACCGGATGGAGTGGTTCGGGCGCAACGTCTCGCGCCGCGACGCGATCGTCCTCAGCGTCCACCCGCACAACGATCGCGGCACTGCCGTCGCGACGGCCGAGCTCGGATTGATGGCCGGCGCCGAGCGGGTCGAGGGGACGCTCTTCGGCAACGGCGAGCGCACCGGCAACGTCGATCTGGTCACGATCGCGCTCAACCTGCTGACCCAGGGCGTCGACCCGGGTCTCGACTTCTCCCAGATCGACGAGGCGAAGGCGATCGTCGAGGCCTGCAACCGGCTGCCGGTCCACCCGCGCCACCCGTACGCCGGCGAGCTCGTCTACACCGCGTTCTCCGGCTCTCACCAGGACGCGATCAAGAAGGGCATGGTCGCGCAGGAGCGGAGCGACTCCAAGGATTGGGACGTGCCGTACCTCGCGATCGACCCGATGGACGTCGGCCGCAGCTACGAGGCGATCATTCGAGTCAACTCGCAGTCCGGCAAGGGTGGCGTCGCCTACCTGATGGAGACCGAGCACCACCTTCAGCTACCTCGCGGGCTCCAGGTCGACTTCGCGCAAAAGGTGCAGGCCATCACCGACGCCCGCGGCGGGGAGATGACACCGCCCGAGTTGATGGATGCCTTCCGTGAGCATTACCTCGCCCACGAGCGGCCTTACGAGCATGTGTCCTACGTCCACTCGAGCGGCACCGAGGACCGGCTCGTCCTGCGACTGCGCGTCGACGGCGACGAGCAGGAGGTGGTGGGCGTCGGCAACGGCCCGATCGCCGCGCTCGTCGACGCCTTCGAGCGCTCGTTCGGCCTCAGGATCCGAGTCCGTGACTACCACGAGCACGCGATGTCGGCGGACACGAACGCCACGGCAGCCGCCTACGTCGAAGCCGACGTGGACGACGAGACACTCTGGGGCGTCGGGCTCCACTCGAGCATCGCGACAGCGTCGCTGCGAGCGGTGATCAATGCGGCCAACCGCGCCCACGCGGCGCGGAAAACGCTCGCGGAGGCCGCGGCGGCGTTCGACGCCGTGTAGCCACGGGCCCATTTGGTAATCGCTCGCTGTTCCAGCCAGCGCGCTCGGGGCCTACGTCTACGTCAGGCATCCCCACTGGCGCCATACCGGGAGCGAAGGCGAGGCCATACGAGCGGCCCTGGTCCCGAGACGCTCAGCACTCTCAGGTCGACACCCGTCCGTCTCCATCAGCGCTATCGGGTGCGATGTCTTCGGTCGTGCCAGGCTCGAGAACGAAGATCTCTGCAGCCATGTCGGGATCGAAGCTGACCTGGGACATGAACTGCACGACCCTCCGGCCGGTGATCTCCTCCACAGCGCCGCTGAAGCGCTGCCTCATCGCCATCTGAAAGACCTGACGCGTGTCCTTCACCGCTTGCTCTTCGCCCGCTTCGATCAGTGTCCGTTCGGCGGGCGTATAGATGTCCTCCAGAAACGCGATCACGTAGTTGCGCTCGTAGACCGTCCGCGTGGTCGTGGCGCCACGTCCGTAGTGGTCGCGGTGAAGCCGCGTGATCGCGTTGCCCACGGCGGTCGCTTGGCGTGCTCGCTCAGGTGCCTCGACATGCATCGGTTGCTCGTCTCCCGCTCCCAGCAGCTGATCGCCCGGAAGGTTGAAGGAGCGGTGAGCAGCCCGGCGGACGTTCGCGCCAATCCAGCCTAACACCATTTGCGAGCCGGGTGATTTGAAAACGGGTCGACGAGGAATGCTTCCCACGTGACTCACCCGCGTCGCGCTCGCGTGCCCTCGGTGCGAGGAGGGCGGCGCGAGTGCCGGACGGAATCAGCTGATCGGGGCGTCTTTGGCGTCTACCTCCGGGACGCGACCGACACGTAGTCCGCGACCGCCTGCAGCTGAACCGGCGA
>JAWVCV010000091.1:0-2972 GCA_033858115.1 Gaiellaceae bacterium | reverse complement strand
ACGAGCGGCGGCGGCACCTTTCCTACACTACCCCCGTGGCCGAGCCGCTCCCGCTCCCGCCGCACTGGGATCCCGCCAAGGTCGGCGAGGTCTGGCGGGTCGACTATGCCGCCCGGTTCGACGATGCACGACGTTGGCGGGAGGAACACGCCGTCCAGTCAGCCGCGCACGATCGCTTCCGGGTCGCGCTCGTCGTCGTCGACGTCCAGAACACCTTTTGCACGCCGGGATTCGAGCTCTTCGTCGCCGGTCGCAGCGGCACGGGAGCGCTCGACGACTCCCGCCGCCTCTGCGACTTCATCTACCGCAACCTCGGCTTCGTGACGCAGATCGTGCCCACGCTCGACACGCACCAGGCGTTGCAGATCTTTCATCCGATCCTGATCGTCGACGAGCAGGGGCGCCACGCGCGGCCGTTCACGAACGTGACCGCCGCCGAGGTCGAGGCAGGGCGCTGGCGGATCGATGCGGCGGCCGCCGAAGGGCTCGGGCTGGACCCGGAGAACGCCGAGGAGCACTTGCGCTACTACACCCGCACGCTCGAGGAGGGTGGCAAGTACAGCCTCACCGTCTGGCCGTTTCACGCGATGCTCGGCGGCATCGGCTACGCGCTCGTCTCCGCCGTCGAGGAGGCGCTCTTCTTCCACTCGATCGCCCGCTACGCGCCGCTCGACTTCCAGCCGAAGGGAGACAACCCGCTGACCGAGCACTACTCGATCCTCGGGCCCGAGGTGGAGTTCGACCTCGAGGGCGAGTCGCTCGGAATGCGGAACCAGGCTCTGATCGAGCGCCTGCTCCAGTACGACGCCGTCGTCATCGCCGGCGAGGCCAAGAGCCACTGCGTCGCCTGGACGATCGACGACCTGCTCGGCGACCCGAACGTGCAAGAGCGTGGGCTCGAGGAAAAGGTCTACCTGCTCGAGGACTGCACGTCGTCCGTGGTCGTGCCCGGCTCGGTCGACCACACCGACGCCGGCGACGAGGCGTTCGCGCGGTTCGCCGCGTCGGGTGCGCACCTCGTCCGGTCCGAGACGCCGATGGCGGAGTGGCCGGGCGTGGTGGGGGACTCCATCGGCAGCTAACGCGCCGCTTGTACTACTACGCATCGCGTAGTAGTATGGTGCGCGTGGATCGCAGCCAGCTCTTACGCGGGACGCTCGATGCGGCGGTGCTCGCCGTCGTGGCCGAAAGGGATGGGTATGGCTACGACGTGCTGCGCCGGCTGCGGGCCGCCGGCGTGCAGGACGTCGGCGACGCCTCCGTCTACGGGACGTTGCGGCGGCTCTACAAGGGCGGGGCGCTGACGTCGTACGTGATGCCCTCCGACGAGGGGCCACACCGGCGCTACTACGGAATCACAACCCACGGCCGTGCGCAGCTGCGCGAGGCGCGCGACACCTGGGCCGACTTCAATCGCGCGATGTCCGCGCTGCTCGAAACCGAACTGGAGGTGACGGCATGAACGGCACGACGCTCGAACGACCCGACGTGGCGGCGTACCTCGACGCCGTCCGCGCCCGGCTCGCCGACCTGCCGCTCGAGGAGCGCGACGACCTCGTCGCGGACGTCGAGGCCTCGCTGCTCGAGGCCGGCGAGCCCCCGACGCTCTCCCCCGAGGAGTTCGCGGCCGAGCTGCGCGAGGCTGCCGGGCTGGCTCCCGAGACTTCGACGTTGGCCGACCCTTCGCCGTTCGCCTCGCTTCGTTCGTGGTTGTCGCCCGAGCGTGTGGCGTCGTGGCGATCGACCGCGCGCGAGCTGGCGCCGATCTGGTGGCTCACCAGGGCTTACGTGGCAGTCGTGCTGCTCGCGGTCGCCTCGAACCAGGGCTGGCCGATCGGCGCCGGCCGCCAGTACAGCGAGGTCTCGTTCGCGACGAGCATCCTTGCGCTGCTCCTCGCGGGCGCGATCTCGATCTGGCTCGGGCTACGTGGCAGGCGTGACCCGTCGTCGCGCCCGCGGCTCTCGCTCGTCGTGAACGTCGCGCTCGCGCTGGCCACCCTGCCCGTGGCCGGGTACTCGCTCGCCCAGCTGGACAACGGTGGCCGCTACGTGCAGACGTTCGTCTACACCGAGCCTGTGACCGGTCTCGCCAACAACGGCATCCCGCTTCGCAACCTCTACCCGTACACGCGGGACGGAAAGCTGCTCTTCGACGTGCTCCTGTTCGACGACGACGGTCAGCCGCTCAACCTCATTTCCGGGCCCGAGGACATCTCACGCCGCGTGCTCTCGGACAAGAACGGGACGCCGATCTTCAACTCGTTCCCCATTCGCTACTTCGACCCCGGCACGAGGTCCGTCTCCAACCCCGAGCTCGGCCCGCCCGTGACAGTCCCGGAGGTCGCGACTCCGCCGCCGCTCGAGCAGCCGAAGCCGAAGGGCTAGCTGACGAGCTCGAGCCGCTCGTTCGGGCGGTAGCGGCGGCCGACCTTCGCGGCCGGGCGGCCGTCCGTCATCACGATGTCGGCGGTGAAGTCGTTCTGGCCGCGGATCAGGGAGGAGCCGACCCCGTAGGCGTCGACCGGGACGCCTTTGCGCTCGAACTCGGTGATCTTGTCGACGGTGAAGCCGCCCGAGGCGACGATCCGAACCCGCTCGAAGCCGTCGGCGTCCAGGGCGTCCCGCACCTTCCGCACGAGCCGCTCGTTGACGCCGCGCGGGTCGAAGTCGCCCATCTCGTCCCAGAGCGACCGGTCGACGAGCTGCGCCGACGTGTCGAGGCGGACGCCCCAGAGCCGAGGGCCGAGTGCGCGCGCGACCTCGAGCGACGACCGGACCGAGTCGTTCTCGAAGTCCACGAGCACGACGATGTTCATGTCGTCCGGCGCCCACTCGGCGAACTTGGTCGCCGCCAGCACGGTGTTGCCGCCGTAGGACGCGATCAGTGCGTGCGGCACCGTGCCGACGCCGCGGCCGCCCCACCAGGACGCCTGCGCGTCGGAGGTGACGCCGATCTCAGCCCCGATCTTCGC
>JAWVCV010000090.1:0-12441 GCA_033858115.1 Gaiellaceae bacterium | reverse complement strand
CGGCGAGAGGGCGGCAGCCGCGATCCAGCCCGGGTACTCGTAGGCCGTCGTCACGTGCGCCCAGCCGTTGCGCCGCTCGACGACCGTGAGCGGCTCGCCGAGCAGCGCCTGCGTCACCTGCTCCGAACCCGGGTCGGGTCCGGCATGAAGAGGCGCCACCTCGATCGCGCACGAGCAGCGCTCAGGCACGACGCGACTTTACGAGGCAGCGGAGCCGCGTCTCGATCCCGTCGACGAACGCAACTGTTTCCGCCGGCGCCTCGGTCGTGGGGGCTGGGTCACAGACCTGGCGTGGGGAGAGGAGCCCACGCTCCGCCAGCAGCGTGACGCTGCCGTCACGGATTCGTTGCCGATCGACCCGCTTGGGGAGTTCCATCGCGAGCACGTCGAGCTCCTCCGTCGTGACGCTCGGGAAGCGGGCTCGCATCCTGCCGATGCTCGGATCCTCCTCGTGCAGATGGAGCCACGTCCGGGTCTCCGGCTGCAGCGCCGTCGCCCCGACGTACACGACGCCGTCGTCGGCGATCCACGCGTAGACCCACTGCTGTTCGCTCTCGATCTCGCCGCCGCGGACTTTCAGCTCCAGCATCAGACGACCGGCGGCTCGTATGCCGCTTCTTGCGGGCCCGGCTCGAAGGTCGCCTCGCGCTGCTTCGGCTGGATCTGCCCGGCCTTGATCTCCTCGGCGAAGTGGCACTTGACGAGGTGGCCTTCGAGCGGGCGCAGTTCCGGCTCGTCCTCGGCGCACCGCGTCGGCTGCACGTAGGGACAGCGAGTGTGGAAGCGGCACGCGAGCGGAGGGTTCGCCGGGCTCGGCAGGTCACCCTGGAGCAGGATCGAGGTGCGCTGGCGCTCGACCGCGGGGTCCGGGATCGGGATCGCCGAGAGCAGCGAGATCGTGTAGGGGTGGAGTGGGTTGTCGTAGAGGTCGTCGGCGGGGGAGAGCTCCATGATCTGGCCCAGGTACATGACGGCGATGCGGTCAGAGATGTGCCGGACGACAGCGAGGTCGTGCGCGATGAAGAGGTAGGTGAGCTCGAAGTCCGATTGCAGCTGCTCCATCAGGTTGACGATCTGCGCCTGGATCGAGACGTCGAGCGCCGAGACGGGCTCGTCGCAGACGAGGAAGTCGGGATTGAGCGCAAGCGCCCGCGCCAGTCCGATCCGCTGGCGCTGGCCACCCGAGAACTCGTGCGGGTAGCGCGTGGCCGCATCGGCCGGCAGCCCGACCACCTGCAACAGCTCGCGCACGGTCTTGCCGAGCCCCTTGCCGCCCCGGCCGTGAACGCGCAGCGGCTCGCCCACCATCCGGCCGACGGAGTGGCGCGGGTTCAGCGAGGCGTAGGGGTCCTGGAAGATCATCTGCATCCGCCGGCGGAGCGGCCGTAGCTCGCGCTCCTTCATGTGCGTGATGTCGGTCCCGTCGAACGTGATCTTGCCGCCGGTCGGGTCGTACAGCCGCAGGAGCGCCCGGCCGACCGTCGACTTGCCACAGCCCGACTCGCCCACGAGGCCCAGAGTCTCGCCGCGCGCGATCGTCAGCGAGACGCCGTCCACCGCCTTGACGTCGCCGACGTGCCGGTCCATCACGAGCCCGCTGCGAATCGGGAACCAGACCCGCAGGTCCTCGACCTCGACGAGCGGGTTCACGCCGTTCGTGCTCATGCCGCTCCGCCGAGCCGGGTCCGCGCCCACTCGTCCGCAGGCACAGGGTTGAAGCAGCGAACCTGATGGTCGGGCTCGAGCTCCTCGAGCGGCGGCACCTCGAGGCGCGACTGCTCGACCTCGAAGCGGCACCGCGGCGCGAAGGGGCACTCGGAGGGCGGGCTGAGCATGTTCCGCGGCGCGCCCGGGATCGGGTGGAGCCGTTGCCGGCGGCCGGCGTCGAGACGGGGCACGCTCTGGAGCAACCCGAGGGTATACGGGTGGCGCGGCTGCGCGAAGAGGCGGTCGGCGGTGCCCGTCTCCATGAACATGCCGGCGTACATCACGTTCACCCGCTCGCACATCCCGGCGACGACGCCGAGATCGTGGGTGATCAGCATCAGCGCCGTGTCGCGTTCGGCCACGAGCGTCTTCAAGAGCTCGAGGATCTGCGCCTGGATCGTCACGTCGAGCGCGGTCGTCGGCTCGTCTGCGATCAGCAGCTTCGGCTCGCAGGCCAGCGCCATCGCGATCATCGCCCGCTGCCGCATCCCGCCCGAGAACTGGTGCGGGTAGTCCTTGAGCCGCTGCTTTGCCCCCGGGATCCCGACCTGGTCCAGCAGCTCGGCGGCGCGCTTGTCGGCCTGGTCGCGGCTCATCCCGAAGTGCGCCTCGAGCGGCTCCCGCAGCTGCCGGCCGATCGTCAGCACCGGATTCAGCGACGTCATCGGGTCCTGGAAGATCATCGCGATCTCGCGGCCGCGGATCGAGCGCAGCTGGGCGTCGTTCAGCTTCAGCAGGTCGCGGTCGCCGAACATGGCGCTGCCGCGGGTGACGCGCCCGTTGCGCGCGAGGATCCCCAGCAGCGCAAGCGAGGTGACGCTCTTGCCGCAGCCCGACTCACCGACGATCCCGAGCGTCTCGCCGGCGGCGATGTCGAAGGAGATGCCGTTGACGGCGTACACGAGCCCGCGGCTCGTCCCGAACTGGACGTGCAGGTCCTCCACGGTGAGGAGGGGCTTACGCTCGGCCACGGAGCTTCGGGTCGAGGGCTTCGCGCAGGCCGTCGCCGATCAGGTTGAACCCGAGCACGCTGACGACGATCGCGACGCCGGGGATGATCGCCAGGTGCGGCGCGGTCTGCAGGTAGCGGATCGTGCCGGTGAGCATCGTGCCCCACTCGGGCGTGGCCGGGTCCTGCGGGCCGAGCCCGAGGAAGCCGAGACCGGCGACGTCGATGATCGCCGTCGCGAGCGCGAGCGTCCCCTGCACGATCACCGGGGAGATCGCGTTCGGCAGGATGTGCGACATCAGGATCGTCCGTCGCGGCACGCCGATCGAGCGGGCCGCCAGCACGAAGTCGTTCACGCGCTGCGCGAGCACCGCCCCGCGCAGGAGGCGCGCGAACACGGGGATGTTCACAACGCCGACCGCGATCATGATCTGGAAGATGCCGGGGCCGAGCATGGCGACGATCCCGATCGCGAGCAGCAGGCCCGGGATCGCCAGCATGATGTCCATCAGCCGCATGATCACGCTGTCGACGAGGCCGCTGAAGTAGCCCGCGATCGCACCGAGCACGAGCCCGGCAGAGAGGCCGACCGCGACCGAGACGACGCCGATCAGGAGCGAATAGCGGGCGCCGAAGAGGATCCGCGTGAACTCGTCCCGGCCGAGGGCGTCGACGCCGAACAAGTAGTCGCGCGAAGGGCCGGGGCAGCAGCCCTCACGGATCAGCGAGAGGTTCTGCTGCCGCGGGCCGTAGGGCGCGAGCCAGGGCGCCAGCAGCGCCACGAGCACGAACATCGTCACCAGGCCGAAGCCGATCAGCGCGCCGGGGTTGCGGCGCACGCGGTGCCAGGCGTCGCTCCAGAGGCCCTGTGGCGCCTCCAGCTGGATCTCGCGCGATTCCAGTTCCGCGATGCTCAACTGAGCCGGATCCTCGGGTTCAGGAACGCGTACGAGACGTCCACGATCAGGTTGACGAGCACGAAGACCAGCGCGACGAAGAGGATCCCGCCCTGGAGCACCGGATAGTTCCGGCTCTCGATCGCGTCGACGAGCCAGGTGCCGATGCCCGGCCAGGCGAACACGGTCTCCGTCAGCACCGCGCCGGCGAGCAGGAAGCCGACCTGGAGTCCGATCACGGTCACGATCGGCAGCAGGGCGTTCCGGAGCACGTGCCGCCGGTCGACGATGCCCGGCGACATGCCCTTGGCCCGGGCCGTGCGGACGTAGTCCTCGTTCTGGACGTCGAGCACGGCCGCACGGGTGATCCGGGCGATGATCGCCAGCGGGATCGAGCCGAGCGCGACCGCGGGGAGGATCAGGTGCTTGAGCACGTCGAAGAAGGCGTGAATGTCTCCCGCGATCAGCGCGTCGAGGAGGTAGAAGTTCGTCGGGTGCTCGAGGTCGATCAGGACGTCGATCCGGCCGACCGTTGGCAGCAGCCCTAACCTGATCGCGAAGACGTACTTGAGGATGATCCCGAGGAAGAACACGGGAATCGAGACGCCGAGCAGCGACGCGACGAGGCTGATGTTGTCGAAGGCGCCGCCGTAGCGCTTCGCGGCGAAGAAGCCGAGCGGGATCCCGAAGACGATCGAGAAGAGCATTGCCCCGAACGCGAGCTCTACCGTCGCGGGGAACTTCTGCTTCAGCTCCGTCGTGACGTCCCGGCGAGTCGTGACCGACTGCCCGAAGTCGAACCGGCCGAGCGTCTGCATGTAGCGCAGGTATTGCACGTACACGGGCTTGTCGAGCCCGTACTCGTGCTCGATCTGCGCGATCGCCTGCGGGGTCGCTCGCTCGCCGAGCAGAGCCTGCGCGGGGCCGCCGGGCAGGGCCCTGATCCAGAGGAAGACGAGGAGCGACAGCCCGATCAGGATCGGGAGGAGAAGGATGAGTCGGCGGACGACGAACCGAAGCATGTCGCCCGCCGACTCTAACTAGCTCTCGTTACCCCGACTTCGTCACGGTCGCGAACGACTCGAGCGAGACCGGGCTCGGTTGATAGCCCGTGATCCCCGCCTTGAAGGCGAGGGCAGGCTGCGAGTGTGCGTACGGGACGCCCGGAAGCCAGTCCATGATCTTTCGGTTTGCTTCCTGATAGAGGCCCGTACGGGCATCGATGTCCGTCTCGGACTCGGCCTTGTCGAGCAGGTCCGTGACTTCCTTGTTCGGCTTGGCGATCGTGCCCCAGGACTTCTGCGGGCTCTGGAAGAACGTGCCCACGAAGTTGTCCGGGTCACCGAAGTCGCCAGTCCAACCGAGCAGGTAGACCTGGGCCTTGCCCTCGTCCACGGTGCCAAGGTAGTCCGGCCGCCACGGCGCCGACTTCGGCGTCACCTTGAAGCCGGCCTCGTTCAGGCTGGCCGCGAACGCCTCGAAGTTGCGCTGCGGGTCGGGCATGTACGGCCGCGAGACATCGGTCGGATACCAGAAGGTGATCGGGACCGGGAGTGTCAGCCCTGCCTTCTGGAGCAGCTCCTTCGACTTCGCGGGGTCGTACGGGTACTCGGTCACGTCGTCTGCATAGCCGACGACCTCCGGCGGCATGAACTCCTTCGCCACCTGGCCGCGGCCCGAGTAGAACGAGTCGACGACTTCCTTGCGGTTCAGGCCGTAGGCGAGCGCCTGCCGCACCTCGATCTTGTCCATCGGCGGGATCGCCTGGTTGATGCCGACGTAGGCGACGTTGAACGCCGGCCGGTTCAGCAGCTGCAGGCTCTGGTCACCCTCGATCGTGGGGATGTCCTGCGGCTCGACCAGGTCGTAGCCGTCGATCTCGCCGTTCTGGAGCGCCTGGAGGCGCGCCGCGTTGTCGGCGATCGGCCTGAAGATGACCTTGTCCACCTTCGCCTTCTCGCCCCAGTAGTCGTCGTTCCGGGCGAGCACGAGCCGGTCTCCGACAGTCCACGAATCGAACTTGAACGGGCCGGTACCGGTCGGATGCTCCGTGCCGTACTTGCCGGTCGGATGGAAGATGCCGTCCGCATCGACCTCGCCCTCGTCGGCGCCGAAGTCCTTCAGCGCCTTCGGGCTGGCGATCGAGAACGCGGAGAGTGACAGCGCCCCGAGGAACGACGAGGAAGCCTTGGTCAGGCTGAGCACTACCTCTTCGTCACCGTTTGCCGTGCAGCTCTTGTAGAGGCTGGTGGCGGGTGCGCCGCTCTTCGGATCCGTCTTCTTGAAGCCGCCGAAGACGGTCTGCCAGTAGTAGGACGCGCTCGGGTTCTGGAACGAGCCCGTGAAGTTGTACCAGCGGTCGAAGTTGTAACAGACCGCGGCGGCGTTGAACGGCTCGCCGTCGTGGAAGGTGACGCCCGTCTGCAGCTGGAACGTCCACTCCAGGCCGTCGGGAGACGCCTTCCAGCTCTTCGCGAGCGCGGGCTCCAGCTCTGTCGTGCCCGGCTTCAGGCCGACGAGCGTCTCGTAGATCTGGTCGATCACGCGCAGCGACTCGCCGTCCGAGACGAGCGAGCCGTCGAGCACGACCGGATCGGCCGCGCCGGCGAAGACGAGCGTCCCGCCTGTCGCACCGCTGCCGCCGGTGGTCGCCCCCGTCGTACTCGCCGCATTGTTGTCGTCGCCGCCGCAGCCCGCCGCCGCGACGGCGAGCATGCCGACGACGAGCAGCATCAGCAGCCTGTGCAACTTGATCCTCAACGTGTCTCCTTTCAAAGCTCCCGGGTTCAGCTGGAGTATCCAGGAGTTCTGCGCACAAGCGCAAGCTGGCGCGCGCCCAGAACGACGAAGGGCGGCTTTCGCCGCCCTTCGCGTCACGTTGGGTCGCCTCTAGGCCGCGAGGCTTGCGAGGTCGCGCAGCGCCGCGAGCCGCGAGAGCGCCTGGCCCTCGAGCTGGCGGACGCGCTCGCGCGTCAGGTCGAGCTCGTGCCCGATCGCCTCGAGCGTCCACGGTTCGCCTTCGAAGCCGAACCGCAGCTCGAGGATGCGCCGCTCGCGCTCCGGGAGCGCATCGAGCGCGCGGCGGACGCCCTGCTTGCGCAGCGACTCTTCCGCCTCGTCGAACGGATCCGCGGCCTCGCGGTCGGCGAAGAGGTCGCCGAGCTCGCCCTCGTCGTCCGCGCCGACCGTCTGGTTCAGCGAGACCGAAGCGTGGGCGGCGCCGAGCGCCTCGTCGACGTGCTGGATCGGCAGGCCGGTCGCCTCTGCGAGCTCCTCCTTCGTCGCTTCGCGGCCGAGCTCGACCTCGAGGCGACGGGCCGCGCGCGACAGCTTCTGCTGCCGCTCGACGACGTGGACCGGCACGCGGATCGTCCGCGCGTGATTCGCGACGGCGCGCTGCACCGACTGGCGGATCCACCAGGTCGCGTAGGTCGAGAACTTGAAGCCGCGGCGCCAGTCGAACTTCTCGACTGCGCGGTTCAGGCCCAGCGTCCCCTCCTGGATCAGGTCGAGGAACGGCACGCCGAGGCCGCGATAGCCCTTGGCGATCGACACGACGAGCCGCAGGTTCGACTCGATCATCGTGCGCTTTGCGACCGGGTCACCGCGCTCGATCAACTTCGCGAGCTGGACCTCCTCGGCTGCGTTCAGCAGCTTGTGGCGGCCCACGTCGGCGAGGAAGAGCTGGAGGCTGTCGGCGGCGCCGGTGGCGACGCTCGCCACGGGAGCCGGCTCGGACTCGGTGTCCTTCTCCTTGTCTTCCTTCTCGGCGTCCTTCGCATCCTTGTCCTTGCCCGCGCGCGACTGCCCGACCTCCAGGCCGAGAGTCTCCAGCTCGCGGGTGAGCTGCTCCTGCTCCTCGTCGTTCAGGTCGTGCTCGAGTACGAACGCCTCGAACTCGGTGGGCTCGATGAACCCACGCTCCTCCGAGCGCTCGACGAGCGCCTTGACCTGCTCCGACTCAATAAGTTCGATCAGCTGGTTCTGCGTCAAAGAGAAACGTCAGTCCTTTCGGGCCCTGCTTCGCGGGGGAGCTACAAACTTACGTACCATAAGCGGCTTTTCCTGCTGTTGCCAGGGGGTACGGGGCCCCCGGGAGTGTTACAAGCTCAAACGGTGAGCCCTGTCGATCTATTCCGGTGAGAGGCGGCGATCGGTTTTCGCGTCGTCACGTTAACGCGTCTGAGTGCGCCCTCGCAGAGATAGACGCCGGAAAGCACCAATAGTTTGCACGTTCGTGGATCTTACGCTGCAGATCGGCGGCCGCTGCCTCGTTTTCGCTTCGGCGCGGGCCCCTTGGAGCGGCGGTCGGCGAGCAGCTCGGCGGCCCGTTCGATCGTGACCGCCTCGGGGTCGTCGCCCCTGCGAAGGCTCGCGTTCGTCTCGCCGTCGGTGACGTAGGGGCCGAAGCGGCCCTCCTTGAGCACGACGGGCTTGCCGCTGACCGGATCCGGGCCGAGCTCGCGCAGCGGCGGCTTCGCCTCGCCACGGCCTCGGCGAGGCTTCGGCTGGGCGAGGAGGGCGAGCGCGTCCTCGAGCGTGATCGTGAACAGCTGCTCCTCGCCCTCGAGCGAGCGCGACTCCGTTCCCTTCTTCACGTAGGGGCCGTAGCGGCCGTTCTGCGCCGTAAGCTCCTCGCCGTCGGCGGGATCGACGCCGAGAGACCGGGGGAGCGAGAGCAGGCGGACAGCGTCCTCGAGCGTGACCGTTTCGGGCGACATCGACTTGAAGAGAGACGCGGCGCGCGGCTTCTCGGTCGCGCCCTCTTCCAGCGTCTCCGTCACGTAGGGGCCGTAGCGGCCGGTGCGAACGCTGACCTCGCGGCCCCATTCGGGGTGCGTGCCGAGGCTGCGGTCCCCTGACGGGGCGGCCAGAAGCTCCGTCGCCTTCTCGACGGTGAGCTCGTCGGGCGCCATGTCCTCCGGCACGCTCGCGCGCTCCTCGCCGCGCTCGACGTAGGGTCCGTAACGGCCGACGCGGAGCACGATGCCGTCCCCGATCGGCAGCGAGTTGACGGCGCGCGCGTCGATGTCCCCCAGGTCGGAGACGAGCGCCTGCAGCCCCTCGTCGCCCTCGCCGTCGCCGCCGTAGTAGAAGTGGCGCAGCCAGTCCACGCGCTGCTGCTCGCCGGCCGCGATGCCGTCGAGGTCGTCCTCCATCTTGGCCGTGAAGTCGTAGTCGACGAGCCGGGTGAAGTGCTGCTCGAGCAGCGCCGTCACCGCGAAGGCCAGGAAAGACGGCACGAGCGCGGTGCCGCGCTTGAACACGTAGCCGCGGTCGAGGATCGTGCCCATGATCGAGGCATAGGTCGACGGGCGGCCGATGCCGCGCTCCTCGAGCGCCTGGACCAGGCTTGCCTCGGTGTAGCGGGCGGGTGGCGTGGTCGCGTGCCCCTCGGGCTCGAGCTCGGAGGCCCGCAGCTCGTCGCCGGGCTTCAGGTGCGGGAGTGGCCGCTCCTCCTCGCGCTCCGACTCGTCGTCGCGGCTCTCCTCGTAGGCGGCGAGGAAGCCGCGGAAGGTGATCACAGTGCCGGACGCTGCGAACTCCGCATCCCGGCCGGAGGGAGTCGTCGCCCCGAGCCGGAGGGAGACCGTCAACCCGCGCGCATCCGCCATCTGCGACGCCAGCGTGCGCTTCCAGATCAGGTCGTACAGCGCCAGCTCGTCGCGGTTCAGCTCACGCTCCAGCTGCTTCGGCGTCCGGAAGGACTCGCCGGCGGGCCGGATCGCCTCGTGGGCCTCCTGCGCGTTCTTGACCTTCCTCGTGTACTGGCGCGGCGCGTCCGGGATCGAGTCGGCGCCGTAGAGCTCGACCGCCTGCCGCCGCGCGGCGGTGAGCGCCGACTCCGACAGGGTGGTCGAGTCGGTGCGCATGTAGGTGATGTAGCCGTTCTCGTACAGGCGCTGGGCAACCCGCATCGTCGTCTGCGCCGCGAAACGGAGCTTGCGGCTCGCCTCCTGCTGCAGCGTCGAGGTCATGACCGGGGGCGCGGGAGGGCGGGTATAGGGCTTCTCGTCGGCGGAGCGAAGCGTGAAGGTGACGCTCTCGAGCTCGGCCGCAAGCTCTCGCGCCGTCTGCTCGTCGAGCCGCGCGAGGTCTGCCGACTTGAGCGTTCCGTCCTGGGCGAAGTCACGGCCCTGCGCCACGCGCTTGCCGTCCACCGCCGCGAGGCGAGCCTCGAACGCCCCCGGCTCGAACGTTCCCTTGATGTCCCAGTACGCGGCCGAGACGAAGGCGCGCCGCTCCCGCTCGCGCTCGACGACGAGCCGGACAGCGACCGATTGGACGCGGCCGGCCGAGAGCCCCTGCATGACCTTCTTCCAGAGCACGGGCGAGACCTCGTAGCCATAGAGGCGATCGAGGATCCGCCGTGTCTCCTGCGCGTCGACGAGCCGCTTGTCGACCTCGCGCGTTTCCCCGAGCGCCCGCTGGATCGCATCGCGGGTGATCTCGTGGAAGACCATCCGCCGCACGGGCACCTTGGGCTTCAGCTCCTGGAGCAGGTGCCAGGCGATCGCCTCGCCCTCGCGGTCCTCGTCCGTCGCGAGCAGGAGCTCGTCGACGTCCTTCAGCTTCCGTTTCAGGTCGGAGACGACCTTCTTCTTGTCCGCGTCGACGAGGTAGTACGGCTCGAAGTCCTCCTCGATCGCAACGCCGAGCGTCCCGTACTTCGCGCGCTGCTCCTTGGGGATGTCGGAGGCGCGGTTCGGGAGGTCGCGAATGTGGCCGATGCTGGACTCGACCAGGAAGTCGCTCCCGAGGTAGCCCGCGATGGTTTTTGCCTTCGCGGGGCTCTCGACGATGACCAGTTTCTTCGACATTGCGCGGACCACGTTAGCGGCCCACTGGGATACTCCTCGTCGTGGCGCCCCGGCCGAGCCCCGTCTACATGCTGATCGCGGCGGCGAGCTGGCCGCTTCTCCACGGGCTCTTTCGCCTGCGCGCCAAAGGGCGGGAGCACCTGCCCGCGGGAGGGTTCGTGCTGGCGGCGAACCACAACTCCAACTTCGACCCGTGGCCCCTCGGCCTGACGCTCTTCCCGCGCCGCTACCTGCGCTTCATGGGGAAATCGGAGCTCTTCTGGACGCCGTTCAAGCAGATCGCGACGGCGGCGGGCGCCTTCCCGGTCCGCCGGGGTCAGGCGGATCTGGAGGCGCTCGAGACGGCGACGCAGCTCTGCCGGGAGGGGCACATCGTGGTCATGTTCCCGGAAGGAACGCGGCGGAAGAAGGGCCTCCGGAAGCGCTACGAGGCGCGCGCCCACACCGGCGCCGCGCGGATCGCGCTCGATGCCGGCGTCCCGCTCGTCCCGGCCGGGATCGTCGGCACCGACCGGCTCGGCCGCTTCGCGCAGCTCCGCGTCGCCTACGGGCCGCCGATCCCGCTCGAGGACCTGGCGGGGAGCGAGGACGCGCCGCAGGTGGCGACGGACCGACTGATGGCGGCGATCGAGGAGCTCGAACGCTCCGCGTGAGGCCGCTCCTCATCGTCGACGGCGACTCGTTCGCCCATCGCTACTACCACGCCGTCCCGAAGTCGATCCGGCGAGCCGACGGCGGCGGCGGCAACCTGCTCGACGGCGTCGGTGGACTTCTGATCCGGCTCTGGGAGGAGGAGCGGCCGCGCGCGGCGCTGGTCGCCTGGGACACGCTGACGGTGCCGACCTACCGCCACACGGCGCTGCCGGCGTACCAGTCCGGGCGCGAGTTCGACCGCGAGCTGCTCGACCAGCTCGACCTGGCTCCCCAGCTCGTCGAGGCGATGGGCTTCGCGGCCGCCAAGGCCGGCGGCTACGAGGCGGACGACTTTCTCGCGGCCGGCGTGGCTTTCGAGGAGTTGCGTGGCGGCTCCGCGCTCGTCGCGAGCGGCGACCGGGACACCTTTCAGCTCGTCAGCGACCGCACCACGGTCCTGCAGCCTCAACGCGGTGGCGGCGCGCTCCTCCGCATCGACCCCGCCGGGGTGCGCGAGCGCTACGGCGTCGACCCGCCGCAGGTGCCCGACTTCATTGCGCTGCGCGGCGACCCGTCGGACCGGATCCCGGGCGCGCGCGGCGTCGGTCCGAAGACGGCCGCCGAGCTCCTCGCCACCTACGGGACGCTGGATGCCGCGCTCGCCGAAGGCCGTTTCGCCGCCGAGGCGGACGCGCTCCGGCTCTACCGGAGCGTCGCGACCATGGACAGCAAGGCGCCGCTGCCGCCGCTCGAGGACCAGGAGCCGACCTGGAGCCGTGGTGCCGGCCTGGCTCGCGAGTGGGGCCTGGGGCGGCTGGCCGCCCGGTTGGAGGCGCTGTCGAGACCCTGACGAACCCCGCGCTCGCGGAGCTGCATCCGACCGGCGACCATCCGGAGCGGCAGGAGCGGCTGCTCGGCCTCGACGGTGAGACGGTCGAGCGCTATGCGGCCTTCGAGCAGCTCGCTCGCGCGCACACCCAGGCTCACCTGGACCTGCTCCGCTCGATCGATCGCCCCGCGCAGCTCGACGCCGACACGGTCGCCTCGCCGAGCTCTTGCGAGGCGGCCACGCTGGCTGCGGGAATTACCCTGGAAGCCGTCGACCGCAGCGCCTTCGCGCTCGTTCGCCCGCCGGGGCATCACGCGCTCGCCGATCGCGCCATGGGCTTCTGCCTCGTCAACAACGTCGCCGTGGCGGCCCGCTACGCCCAGGACGAGCTCGGGCTCGCCCGCGTCGCGATCGTCGACTTCGACGTCCACCACGGGAACGGCACCGAGGCGATCTTCCGGGGCGACGACTCCGTGCTCTTCGTCTCGCTCCACCAGTGGCCGTTCTACCCGGGCACGGGCGGGCCGGGAACGAGCGACGAGAGCACGGTCAACGTGCCGCTGCCGGCGGGCTCCGGCGACGCCGAGTACCGCGCCGCGTTCGAGG
>JAWVCV010000089.1:0-6324 GCA_033858115.1 Gaiellaceae bacterium | reverse complement strand
TTGGCCGCCGCCTGCTCGGCCTCTTTCTTCGTCCGCCCGGTGCCTGTTCCGAGCTCGACGCCGTCGATCTCCGCAGAGCAGGAGAAGCGCCGCTCGTGCGCAGGGCCTTCGACGTCGAGCACCTGGTACATCACGGCCCGCCCCGTCTTGGCCAGCGCTTCCTGCAGCTCGGTCTTGTGGTCGACGTGGGTCGTGCGGGCGTACTCGATCCGATCGGAGAACGCAGCCACGATCGCCCCCTCGATCGGCTCGTAGCCGTGCTCCAGGAAGAGAGCGGCGATCGCGGCCTCGAGCAGCGCCGCGGTGACGTTCCCACTCTTGACGATCCGCGTCAGCTCCTCGCTCGCGAGCGCCTCGCCCGCGGCGTCGCCGAGGCGCTCGCCGAGGTGTAGCTCGCGCGCGACCGCCGCGCAGCTCTGCCGCGAGACCACGTGCGACCGGATCTTCGCAAGCCGTCCCTCCGACGCCTCCGGATACCGCTCGTAGAGCTCCGTCGCGATCGCGAGCTCGAGCACGCTGTCGCCCAGGAACTCCAGCCGCTCGTACGAGGACGCGCGGTCCGGAGCCCAGGAGGTGTGCGTGAAGACGTGCTCGATTCGCTCAGGCGGCAGCGCGTCGATCAGGCGGCCAAGCTCGGTCGGATCGCCTGTCGGCGCGCTGCTACTGGTGCGAGGAGACGTAGTCGACGGCCTGTCCGACGGTCGTGATCTTCTGGGCGTCCTCGTCCGAGATCTTGATCCCGAACTGGTCCTCGAGCTCCATGATCAACTCGACGAGATCCAGCGAGTCGGCGTCCAGATCCTCCTGGAACGACGCTTCCTCGGTGATCTCCGCGTCGTCGACGCCGAGTTGCTCGGTGAGGACTTCCTTGACCCGCTCGAAGACTTCTTCACGCGACGCTGCCACTAACGACTCCTTGGTGAGTTGGGGAAAAGCGCGCCGATCATACAGCGGCGGTCGAACGGCGCTCAGGCAATCGCGCCGTGAGGGCGCCGACGACATCGTGCTCGACGCCGCGGGCGGCCAGGCGAATCGCGTTCGCGATCGCCGCCCGCGAGGAATTGCCGTGCGCGATCACCGACAGGCCGCGGAGGCCCAGCAGGTAGGCGCCGCCGTAGGTGTCGGGGTCGAGTCGCGCCCGCAGGCGCCGTGCAGCCGGCCTGATCAGGAGGCCGCCGAGCTTCCCGCGGGGCGTGGCCTCGATCTCGGCGCGCAAGGCATCCAGGACCGTCCTGATCGTTCCCTCGAGCAGCTTCAGCGCGACGTTCCCGGTGAAGCCGTCCGTAACGACGACGTCGGCCGCGCCGGCGAGGAGGTCGCGGCTCTCCGCGTTGCCGCCGAAGTGGAGATCGCTCGCGGCGATCAGCGCGTGCGCCTCCAGCGTCAGCTGATTGCCCTTCTCCGGCTCCTCGCCGATCGAGAGGAGCCGCACCTCGGGCCGAGCGATGTCGAGGATCTCCTGCGCGAAGATCGAGCCCATATGGGCGAACTGGAGCAGGTGCTCGGGCCGCGCGTCTGCGTTCGCGCCCGAGTCCAGCAGCACCGACGGGCCTCTCTGCGTCGGAATCGGCACCGCGATCGCCGGTCGGATCACGCCCGGAATCCGCCTCAGGTGCAGCAGCCCGGCCGCGAGCATCGCGCCCGTGTTGCCGGCCGAGACCACCGCGTCGGCGCGGCCCTCTGCGACCGCGATGTGCGCGGCGACGAGCGACGAGCCCGGCTTCGCGCGCACGGCGTCGGCCGGCTTCTCGTGCATCTCGATCACTTCGGTCGTCTCGACGAGCTCCAGCCCGCCGGTGTCGATGCCGGCTGGTCCGAAGAGGATCGGCTCGATCCCGTCCGCGCGCGCGGCGAGCGCACCTGCGACGATCTCCTGTGGCGCACGGTCGCCCCCCATCGCATCGACTGCGATGCGGGCCAAGGCTACGGAACCGGAGTGCGGAGCGGTTCGATCTCGCGGCCCTTGTACGTGTGGCACGTGGGGCAGACGCGATGCGGCCGCTTCGGCTGCTGGCAGGTCGGGCAGATATTGACGCGCGGCGCCTCGATGCCATGCTGCGCGCGGCGCTTGTCGCGACGGGCCTTCGATGTCTTCTTCTTGGGGACTGCCATGAGCGGTTGCGGAGTATAGCTACAGCCGAATCGATCTCGTGGGCGCGACGGCCTCGAGAAAGCGGCGGTCGTGCGAGACGATCACGAGCGTCCCTTCGTAGGCCTGGAGCGCGGACTCGAGCTCTTCGATCGCCTCCAGATCGAGGTGGTTCGTCGGCTCGTCCAGCACGAGGCAGTTGACGCCAAGCGCCATCAGCTCGGCCAGCTGCGCGCGTGTGCGCTCGCCGGGCGAGAGCGTCGCGCACGACCGCCCGACGTGCTCCACGCCCAGGTTGAACTTCGCGAGCAGCGTCCGCGCCTCGCCCGGCGGGAGGCCGCTGCGGCCCGTGAAGGCGGAGAGCAGCGATTCCTCGCGGCCATAGGCGGCGCGGCGCTGGTCGAGCGCGCCCAGCACGGTCGCACGACCGACCTCCCGCCTGCCGGCCACCGGCGGAAGCTCGCCGAGCAGCAGCGCGAGCAGCGTCGACTTGCCGCTGCCGTTGCTCCCCGTGATCGCGAGGCGCTCACCGGGCGCGAGATCGAGATCGATGGGGCCGAGCCGGAAGCCGCCGCGGACGGCGACCGCCCCGTCAAGCGAGGCCACCCGGTCGCCGGCGCGCTGGCGGGCGGCCAGCGAAAGCTGCAGCTGCCACGGCTCGTAGGGCTTCTCGACCTGCTCGACCCGCTCGAGCGCCCGCTCGGCCTGGCGCACCTTGGTCATCAACGCGTGCGTCCCGCGCCGGCTTGTCATGGCCCCGCCGGCACCTGCCTGGCCGCGGCGTGCCTTCAGCAGCGCCTGCACCTCCTGCGTTCGCTCCTCGGAACGCTGGAACGCGTCGTAATGCCGTTCGAGGGCGAGGGCTCGCGCCGCCTCGAAGTCGCTCCAGCCGCCCGCGTATTCCTGCAGCTTCCCCGTCCACGGGTCGAGCTCGCCGATCCGCGTCACCGTCCGGTCGAGAAAGACGCGGTCGTGCGAGACGACGACGAGGCCGCCCTCGAACCCGTCGACGAAGCGCTCGAGCCGGTCGAGCCCGTCGAAGTCGAGGTCGTTGGTCGGCTCGTCGAGCAGAAGCAGGTCGAACCGCGAGAGCAGGATCGCCGCGAGTGCGGCCCGCGCCGCCTCGCCGCCGGACAGCGTCGTCGTCTCCTGCTCGAGCGAGACGGGAAGTCCGAGGTCGGCACAGATCGTTCGCGCGCGTGGCTCGAGGTCGGCGCCGCCGAGCACGAGGAACCGCTCGAGGGCGCCCGCATAGGCGTTCGGGTTCCACTCGGCGCCGTGCCGCTCGACGTCCGCCTCGGCGTCGGCGACGCCCGTGCGACGGGAAAGGTAGGCGAGCAGCGTCTCGCCCGGAACGCGGTCGTGCTCCTGCGGCAGGTAGCCGACCGTGAGTGTCGCGGGCGTTCGCTCGACGGTGCCCGCGTCCGGGTCGTCGAGCCCCGCAGCGAGCCGCAGCAGCGTCGACTTGCCGGCTCCGTTCGGGCCGACGAGGCCGAGCCGCGAGCGCGGGCCGAGCGTCAGGTCGACGCGATCGAGAACGGTATGGGCGCCGAACGAGCGGCCGACGCCTGCGAGCGAGACTCGCACGAGGACCTCCCTGTAGGACGGAAACGAGGACGGGCGCCACGGCTCGTGGCGCGGAGGAACGTCTGTGTCTCGCCTAGTCCGTCATGGGAGGGCGCCGGAGCGCCAACCGCATCTTACAGCCGGTCGCGGAGCTCTTCCAGCGCCGACCAGCGGGGATCGGACGTCTCGTCGTCGTGCGTGTGCGGCTCCACGTTCAGGTCCTTGCCGCAGACCGGGCAGAGGCCCGCGCAGTCGGGCGCGTGCAGGATCTGGTCGGGCATCGCGAGCGCGATCGCGTCGCGTGCCCAGGCGGTGAGCTCGAGCTGGTCGTCGGCGGAGACGTACTCGCTGCGGAGCTCGTCGGCCTCGCCCGCGTCGGCGGCGTGGTACTCCCGCGCGTCGATCTGGACGTCGAGCACGGCATCCGCGAGACAGCGCATGCACGGCCCGTGCAGCCGCACGTCGAAGGAGAGCCGCATGTCGAGCCCCGTCGTCGCCTGCGCCACCGTGAGCGCCCCCTCCACCTCGTACGGCACCGGCAGGTAGCGCTGCCCCCCGAGCTCGAACGGCTCCAGCTCGATCGAGACGACGTCGCGCTGCTCTTCGCCGGGCCTGAGACGGAGCCGGCGAAGCGGGTAGCGGGTCACCGCCCGCGTCCTACAGGTACGAAGCGTCGTCTTCGGGCTCGCGCGGCCCAACGCCTGCGACAACGGTCTCCTGGGACCGTTCGTGCAGCCGCTCGCGCCCGCGCTTGACCGCGCTCAGGAACTTGTCGAGGTTGACCTCGAGCGTCGAGAGGATCCCGTCCGCCCAGTCCTCCATCTCGAGGCGCGTCTCTCGCGCCTGGCGCCTCGCGTCGTCGACGATCTCCTGAGCCTGTCGCTCCGCCAGCTTGACGATCTCGGTCTGCGACGCCTCGCGGACCGCCTGCTCGCGGGCTTCGCCGAGGATGCGGTCGGTCTCGCGCTTGGCCTCGGCCAGCATCTCCTGGCGCTCCTTGACGATCCACCGGGCCTGCTTGATCTCCTCCGGAATCGTCGCCCGCATCTGGTCGAGAATGTCGTAGATCTCCTCGCGATCGATGCGGACTTGATCGGTGAGGGGGACGGCCTTCGCGTTGTGCACGAGGTCGTCGAGCTTGTCAATGAGTACGAGGACGTCCATGCGCGAAGTCTACTCCCGTGGGTTTTCAGGGGCGCCGGGACGTCCGTTCGGGAATTTCTCCGCGAGACGGCGCGCCACGGGGTCCGGGACGAGTTGGTCAACTTTTCCGCCGAATGCTGCGATCTCCTTCACCCCGCTGGACGAGACGAAGCTGACCTGCGGACTTGCCATCACGTAGACGGTCTCGATCTCCGGCGCGAGGTGGCGGTTGAGCTGGTTCATCTGGAACTCCCACTCGAAATCCGAGATCACGCGCAGCCCCTTGACGATCACCTTGGCCTGCCAGCGGCGCGCGAACTCGACCACGAGCTCCGAGAACACGTCCACCTCGACGTTGTCCAGCTCGGCGAGCGCCTCCTTGAGGAACTCGACGCGCTCGTCCAGGCTGAAGAGCGTCGTCTTGTGCCGGGGGCTGCCGACCACCCCGACGACGACGCGGTCGAAGATCGCCGCGGCGCGCTCGATCACGTCGACGTGACCGAACGTGACGGGGTCATAGCTTCCTGGGCAGATCGCCGTGATCATGGGTGCTCGAAGAGGGTGAGCCGCGCGGAACCGTACCGCCGCGAGGTGAGGAGGGGAAGCGGAAGCGTCGGCTCCGTGCGCGCCCCTGTCTCGACGACGAGGACTCCGTCGGGGCCGAGCACGCGCGGCAGGTGCTCGGCGAGCTTCGGCTCGAGCTCCGCCCACGCCTCGTAGGGCGGGTCGACGAGGACGAGGTCGTAGGGACGCGACTCCTGCCGCAATGACCAGAGAGCGTCACCGCAGACGACGCGCGCGCCCGTCAGCTTCAGCTTCTCGAGGTTCTCGGAGATCGTCCGGCAGGCGGCCCGGTCGGCCTCCACGAAGGTGACGCTCGCGGCGCCGCGCGAGAGCGCCTCGAGCCCCATCGCCCCGGACCCGGCGAAGAGGTCGAGCACCCGCGCGCCGTCGACCGGCCCGATCAGGTTGAACGCAGCCTCGCGGACGCGGTCGCCGGTCGGGCGCGTCGCGACCCCTTTCGGCGCGGCGATCCGCGCGCCCCTACGACTGCCCGAGATGATCCGCATCGCCCAGCAGGGCCTCGACCTCGGCGGCCATCGTCTGTTCCGGAAGCTCGCCCGCCGCCCGCCGCGCGTCCTCGAGCAGCTCGCGGTCCTGGGTGATCCGTGCGAAGCGAAGATCCGAGAGCCCGGACTGGCGCGCGCCGAGGAGCGTGCCGCCGCCGCGGATCTCGAGGTCCTTCTCGGCCAGCTCGAACCCGTCCGTCGACGCGACCATCGCCTCAAGTCGCTCCTGCGCGCTCTCGGTGAGCTGTTCCTTCGGGCCGGAGACGAGCAGGCAGTACGACTGCTCTGCGCCGCGCCCGACCCGGCCGCGGAGCTGATGGAGCTGCGCCAGGCCGAACCGGTCCGCCTCCTGCACGATCATGATCGTCGCGTTCGGGACGTCGACGCCGACCTCGATCACGGTCGTCGCGACGAGCACGTCCAGCTCCCCCGCCTTGAAGCGGGCCATCAGCTCTC
>JAWVCV010000088.1:0-8117 GCA_033858115.1 Gaiellaceae bacterium | reverse complement strand
CCTCGATCACCGAGGAGTCGAGGCAGAGCGGCAGGTCGGTCAGGCTCTGCACGAGCCGGACCGCCTGGCCCATCAGCGCCACCTCGTCGGCCAGCGGATCGCCGACGTTGACGTCGAGCATGTCCGCTCCGCCGGCCACCTGCTCGGGGACGTCGATCTCGAGCTGGGAGAGATCGCCAGCCTGGAGCAGCGCCTGGAAGGCCTTGCGCCCCGTCGGGTTGATCCGCTCGCCGATGATGCAGAAGGGCCGCTCGGGCCCGATCACGACCGTCTTAGACCGTGACTGGATGACGGTTTCCACTGGCCTCCCTCTCTTCCCTCGTCGGGATCCCGAGCCGGCGGCAGAGGGCCGCGATGCCGGCGTCCTTGCGGAAGCTGATCAGGTGCAGGCCGGCGACCCCGGGCAGCGCGAGCGCGTGCTCGGCCAGCTCGCAGGCGACCTCGAACGCGGCTTCCTGCTGGTCGGCCGCGCGCTCGACCCTCGCGATCGTCGCGGCGGGGACCGAGATCCCCGGCACCTTCTCGTCGATGAAGCGGAGCGCCGTGGCGCTGCGGACGATCACGATCGAGGGCAGCAGCGACACCGTCTCGGTCAGCTTCGCGCGCACCGCCTCGGCCAGGAACCGCTCGACTCGCTCGGGCTCGAAGCAGAGCTGGAGCTGGAGGAAGCGCGCGCCGGCGCGGGCCTTCTTCCACGCCCGCTCGACGCGCCGCTCGTAGGGTGGCGCGCCCGGGTTCTCGACCGCGCCGAGGAAGAGGTGCGGTGCGGGGTAGAGGCGGCGTCCGGAGAGGTAGCGCCCTTCCGAGATGCCGCGGGCCGTTTCGAGCAGCTGCGGGCTGTCGAGGTCGAAGACGCGCCTTGCCTCTGGCTCGTCGCCCGCCGTTACATCGTCCCCGGTCAGGCAGCAGATGTTCTCGATCCCGTGCAGCGCGGCTCCGACGATCTCGGACTGGAGCGCGAGGCGGTTGCGGTCGCGGCAGACGAGCTGGAGCACCGGCTCCTCGCCGCAAGCCTTGATCGCGAGCGCCAGAGCGAGCGCCGAGGCGTGAGCGTGGGCCGCGGTGTTGTCGGTCGCGTTGACCGCGTCGAGGTAGGGCGCCATCGGCTCGAGGTAGCGGGCGACGGAGGCGAGGTCGTTCTCGACCGCGCCGAGCTCCGCGGTCAGGACGAGCCGGCCCGCTCCGAGCGCATCCTCGAGCCTCGACATCTAGTGCTCCGTCCTGTCAGTCCGTTGCCGCTCTGGGGACTGGCTAGGCGTGATCTGGCGGCGCGGCTGGACGCCCGCAGAGTCCAAGGGATTGGCGGGACGGAGCACTAACCCTGCCAGCCGGCCGGGGTCTGGCGGTCGCGCTTCGTCAGCCAGTTCGCCCACGAGGACGTGCCCCAGAGCCGGTTGTCGACCGGCGGCCGCAGCTCGTGGAACTCGTCCGTCCAGGGCAGCCGCTCCGCTCGGTCCCAGCCCTTCAGCCAGATGCACTGCATCTCGGGCTTCACCTCGCAGCCGCCGTCGGCGCGAACGCCTCCGCACGGCCCGTTCCGAAGCTGCTTCGGGCAGGTCATCGGACACGTCAGCCCGGTCGAGTGGAGGACGCACTGGCCGCACATGCGGCAGCCGAACACCGGCCCTTTGACGGCGTGCTCGATCGCGGCCAGTGGCCTCACGCCAGAACCGCCGCCTGGCGGCCCTGCTCGATCAGAGCCTTGGCGAGTCGGACGGCCGTCGACGCATCGGCCGCGTAGCCGTCGGCGCCGACGGCGTCCGCGTACTCCTGCGTCACCGGCGCGCCGCCGACCATCACGATCACCTTGTCGCGGAGCCCCGACTTCTCGAGCGCGTTGATGTTCGCCTTGAACATCGGCATCGTCGTCGTCAGGAAGGCCGAGAAGCCGACGATGTCGGGCTTGTGCTCCACGATCTGCTCGATGAACTTCTCGGGCGGAACGTTGACGCCGAGGTCGATCACGGTGAATCCGGCGCCCTCGAGCATGATGTTGACGAGGTTCTTGCCGATGTCGTGCACGTCGCCCTTGACGGTGCCCATCACGAACGTGCCCACCTGGCGGGCGCCCGTCTCGGCGAGCAGCGGCCGGAGGATGTCGAGCGCGCCCTGCATCGCCCGGGCGGCGATCAGCATCTCGGGGACGAAGTAGTCGCCGCGCTCGAACCGCGCGCCGACCTCCTCGAGCGAGGGGATCAGCGCGTCGTACAGCATCGACTCGGGCTCCATGCTGTCCTCGAGCCCGCGCTCGACGAGCTCTTTCACCTCGGGCGCGTCGCCCACGAGCGTGTGCTCGTAGAGCCCTTGGAGGATCTCGTCGTGGTTCATGCAGCACCTCGCTTGTCGTCTTGGTGGCCGAGCTTGCGGGAGAGAGCGTGCGCGTGCTGGACGAGCCCGGGCGCGAGCTCCTCGATCCGGCTGCGCGTGAGGCGAATCGTGGGGCCGGAGATCGACAGCGCCGCGACTGCGTTGCCGTCGCCGCCGAAGACCGGCGCCGCAACGGCGGTCAGGCCGACCTCGAGCTCGTCGACCGCGGTCGCGTAGCCGCGCGCGCGGATCGAAGCCAGATCCTTCGGGCTGCTCTGCTCGGAGGCGGCCGAGCCCCACGCGAGAAAGACCTTGCCGTTCGCCGTCAGGTGGTAGGGGACGCGCTTGCCGACCCAGTTCGTCGAGCCGATGAAGTGCCGGCTGTCGCGCTGCGAGAGCTGGTCGACCCCGAGCGGCGTCGGCACGCCGAGGTTCACGGTCTCACCGGACTCCTCGGCGAGCGCGTCGAGGTGCTCGTCGGCAAGGTCGACGAGCGTCACCTCGGGCTCGTTCCGCTGCGCGAACCGGAGCAGGATGGGCCCGGGCCGCACGGGCCCGCGGTCGCCGTCGCGCTGCAGGAGGCCCTGCCGCTCGAGCGCGGCGAGGAGCCGGGAGGTCGTGCTCTTGGGCAGCTCGGTGCTCTCGGCGAGCTCGCCGACACCGAGCGGGCGGGCGCTCTCGACCACGCGCACGAGCAGCTGCGCGGCGCGATCGATCGCTTGCGTCCCAGCCATAACCACATTATGGAACCTGAGTTCCACAGACGCAAGTCAGCTGCGCTGGCTAGCGTGTGCGCCATGACCGAGACACAGCCGAGCTTCCTCGCGCGCCGGCGTGAAGGCCCCCGCCCGAGCGCGACCGCGACGAACCCGCATACGCAGCTGACGCAAAACGCGCCGGCCGATCTGCAGGAGCGGGTGTTCGCCCTGGCGAGCTCGCTGCCGGGCGTCGTCGTCGGCCCCAGCGCCGTCTCCGTGCCCGGCGCGCGGGCGTTTCACCTGCCCGAGACCGCTCCCGCGGCGCGCGAGACCTTCATGGTCGAGCGCGAGTTCGCCCACATACACCCCTCGAGCGACGGCAGCCTGCACCTGGTGCTGGCGCCGGACGTCGTCGACGCAGTGATCGAGAACGGCTGGGCAGAGCGGCATCCGCTGGCCGGCCAGTACGGCCTGCCGGGCAACATCGTCATGGTCTACGGCCCGCGCGACGAGGGCGAGCTGGCGGTGGTGGAGGACCTCGTCCGCGCCTCGCATACGCTGGCGAGCGGTTGACCCCCGGACCACCGGGTGAGACGATCGTCCCACATGCTGAACCAAAGCCAGGAGCCGCCAACGTGTTCGTGAACAAGATGCCCCGCTACGAGATCCTCTCCGAGGACGCTGTCGCGACGCTCGACGGCGGCTGGCGCCGGATCGTGTCCGAGCTCGGGATCGAGTTCACGATGCCGGAGGCGGCGGCGGAGTTCGAGAAGGCCGGGCAGGACGTCGACGGGTTCCTCGTCAAGCTCGACCCGGACTTCGTGCTCGAGCAGGTCGCAAAGGCGCCGCGCGAGTTCGACGTCCAGGCGCGCAACCCCGAGCACTCGATCCACATCGGCGGCGACTCGATGGCGTTCGCCTCGGTCTACGGCCCGCCGTTCGTTCGCCAGGGCGACGAGCGCCGGAACGCCTCGATGGCCGACTTCGAGAACTTCTGCCGCCTCTCACAGGCGTTCCCGCAGCTCGACTCCGCGGGAGGCACGATCTGCGAGCCCGACGACACGCCGCTCGACTCGCGCCACCTGGACATGGTCTACGCGCTCCAGACGCTGACGGACAAGCCCTACATGGGCTCCGTTACCTCCGGCCCGAACGCGGTCGACACGATCGCGATGGGGGAGATCCTCTTCGGGAGCCGCGAGGCGATCGAGGAGACGCCCGTCTCGATCTCGCTGATCAACGTCAACTCGCCGCTGCGCTACGACGACCGGATGCTGGCCGCGATGCTCGAGTACGTCCGTGCCGGGCAGCCGGTCGTGATCACGCCGTTCCTGCTCATGGGCGCGATGTCGCCGGTCTCGATCCCCGCCGCGCTGACCCAGCAGATGGCCGAGGCGCTGGCGGGGATCGCGCTCGCGCAGCTGATTCGGCCGGGCACGCCTGTCATCTTCGGCTCGTTTCTCTCGAACACCGACATGCAGTCCGGCTCGCCCAGCTTCGGCACGCCGGAGTCGGCCGTCGGGCTCCTCTGCACGGGGCAGATCGCGCGCCACTTCGGCCTCCCCTGGCGCAGCGGCGGCGGCCTCACCGCCAGCCAGACTCCGGACGCGCAGGCCGCCTACGAGGCGATGATGACGATGCTGCCGACCTTCCTCGCAGGCGCCAACTGGGTCATGCACTCGGCCGGCTGGCTCGAGTCGGGCCTCGTCTCCTCGTACGAGAAGTTCGTGATCGACATCGAGATCCTGCGCATGCTGAAGGAGGAGTTCACGCCGCTCGAGGTGGACGAGGCGAGCCTCGCCTGGGGCGCGCACCAGGAGGTCGGCCACGGCGGCCACTTCCTCGGCGCCGCGCACACGCTCGAGCGCTTCCGCGAGTGCTTCTACCGCCCGCTCCTCTCCTCGACCGAGAACTTCGAGCGCTGGAAGAAGAACGGCTCCCAGGACGCGGCGGAGCGGGCCGGCGACATCTGGCGCAAGACGCTCGAGGAGTACGAGCAGCCGCCGCTCGACGAGGGCATCCGCGGGCAGCTCGAGGACTACGTGACCAGGCGACGCACCGAGCTCGGAGACTGAGAGACTGAGAGCGTGAGCGTCGAGGTCGACATGGTCAGGTCGGTGGAGGTGCCGACGCGGATGGTGCACGGCCCTGGCGCCGTCGCCCGCCTCGGCGAGCTCTGCCGCGAGCTTGGCATCCGCAGGCCGCTGCTCGTCACCGACAAGGGCGTCCTCGCGGCCGGGCTCGTGGAGCCGGCGCTCGCCCAGCTCGACGACGCCGTGCTCTTCGACGGCGTGCGGCCGAACCCGGACATCGAGCTCGTCGGCGACGGCAGCGCCGCCTACCGCGAGCAGGGCTGTGACGGGCTCGTCGCGCTCGGGGGCGGCTCCTCGATCGACGCGGCCAAGGCGATCGGGGTCGAGGTCGTGCACGGCGGCTCGATCCTGGACTACGAGTACGGCGGCGAGCCGATCTCGAAGCGCCTGCCGCCGCTCGTCGCCGTGCCGACGACGGCCGGCACCGGCAGCGAGGTGACGCTCTGGGCCGTGATCACCGACCACGAGCGGCAGATCAAGTTCAACGTCGGCGGCACGCCGCTGATCGGGGCGCACGCCGCCGTGATCGACCCCGAGCTGATGCTGGGGCTGCCGCCGGCGGTCACGGCCGCCACTGGCCTCGACGCGCTCTCGCACGGGATCGAGTGCTACACGTGCGACTACCACCAGCCGTTCAACGATGCGGTCGCGCTGCACGCGATCGAGCTCGTGGGCAGCTGGCTGCGCACCGCGGTCGAGGACGGCTCCAACCTCGAGGCGCGCACGCACATGGCCCACGCGGCGACGCTCGGCGGGATGAGCTACGGCACCGAGAGCGCGGGCGCCGCCCACGCGATGAGCCAGTCCGCCGGCGGCGTGCACGACTGCCCGCACGGCGCGCTGACGGCGCGCGTGCTCGGGCCTGTCTGCGCGTTCAACGTCCCGGCTGCGCCCGAGCGCTACGCGCGGATCGCGCTCGCGCTCGGCGTCGAGACGGCCGGAATGGACATCGACCAGGCGGCGTATGCAGGGGTGGAGGCGCTCGAGCGGCTGGTCGACGACGTCGGCATCCCGACGATGGTCGAGCTTGGCTTCGCGGAGGACGAGATCCCGATGCTCGCCCAGATCGCCTACGACGACCCGCAGACGCTCGGCAACCCGCGTGTGCTGAGCGTCGCCGACTACGAAGGCATCTACCGAAAGGCCTTCGCGGCGTGAGCGTCGCTCGCCTTCGGCTCGCTCCCGTGGGGGAAACCATGTTTCCCCCACGAGCCCCCTTCTTCTGCTCTGTGGGGGAACTTCCAAGTTCCCCCACACCCCCTAAAGCTCATCGGCCAGAGAGCGGCCGATGAGCACCGCCACGACGGACTACGGGATGGTGATCGGCGGCGCGTGGACGGACTCCGACGCGCGGATCGAGGCGACGAGCCCCGCCAGCGGCGAATCGCTCGGCTCCGTGCCCGAGGGGACGCGCGAGGACGCGCAACGGGCGATCGCGGCGGCGAACGGCGCCTGGCGCGACTGGTCGCGCCGCTCCGCCTTCGAGCGCGCCGCCGCAATGGAGCGCGTCGCCGACCTGATCGTGGAGCGCCGCGACGAGCTGGCGCTGACGCTTACGCTCGACCAGGGCAAGCCGCTCCACAGCGAGGCCTACGGCGAGGTGGACGAGCTGATCGAGTACTGGCGGATGGCGGCCGCCGACGTCAAGCGGCTGGATGGATCGATGCCGCCGTCGGTGGACGCCTCGAAGCGGATCCTCGGCTATCGCGTCCCGCGCGGCGTCGTCGGCGTGATCACGCCGTGGAACTGGCCGTACACGATGCCTTCCGAGCTGCTCGCGCCCGCGCTCGCCGCCGGCAACGCCGTCGTCTGGACGCCGGCCTCGTCGACCTCGGTCTGCGCCGTGAAGCTCGCGGAGTGCATCGTCGACGCCGAGCTGCCCGCCGGCGTCTTCTCGATGGTGACGGGCCACGGGGCCGTCGTCGGGGACGAGATCGCGGGCAACCCCGGCACGCACGCGATCGGCTTCATCGGCTCCGTCGCCACCGGCTTGAAGGTGGCGACGCGCGGCGCCGGGAAGGCCATGCTGCTCGAGCTCGGCGGCAACGGGCCGATGATCGTGCTCGAGGACGCCGATGTCGCCGCGGCGGCCGAGGCCAGCCTGGTTGCCTCGTTCCTCTGCGCCGGCCAGAGCTGCACGGCGGGGGAGCGGTTCCTCGTCCACGAGGCCGTGCACGACGAGTTCGTCGAGCGGCTGCGCGGGGCGATGGAGCGCGAGATCCGGCTCGGCGACCCGCTCCTGCCCGAGACGACCATGGGGCCGCTCAACAACGAGCCGACCGCGGAGAAGATGGACGAGCACGTTGCCGACGCGCTCGACCGCGGCGCCGAGCTCGTCGCCGGCGGCGCGCGCGCCGAGGGCTTCCCGACCGGGCTCTACTGGCAGGCGACCGTCCTCGACCGCGTCACCGAGGAGATGGAGGTCGCGCGCGAGGAGACGTTCGGCCCGGTCGTCCCGATCACGACGATCTCGAGCGACGACGAGGCGCTGCAGATCGCCAACGCCTCGCCCTATGGCCTGCTGACCGCCGTCTGGACGGGCGACCTCGCTCGTGGCCTGCGCTTCGCCGAGGCCGTGGACGCCGGCTGGGTGAACATCAACGAGTCGACGAACTACTGGGAGAGCCACCTGCCGTTCGGCGGCCGCTCGGGCAAGAGCTCGGGAGTCGGCCGTGTGGGCGGCCTCCAGGCGATGGAGACCTTCACCGAGCCCAAGACGGTCGTGATCACGCTCTAGCGTCCCGGCTCGTGGCGACCTCGATCCGGAATCCATCCGGATCCAGGAAGAAGGTCGCGTAGTAGTCGCCGCGGTACTCCGGGAAGAGGCGCGGTGCATGGAGCACGTGAGTGCCCGCGGCGACCGCCGCCGCGTGGGCGGCATCGACGTCCTCCTGCGTCTCGACGGCGAGCGCGAGATGGTGGAGGCCGGGGGCGTAGAGCTCGAACGGCTGCTCCGCCTCCGGGCCCGAGGACTGCCGCAGGCCGAGCGAGCCCGAGCCGCTCGCGGGAAAGCGGAGGT
>JAWVCV010000087.1:0-5441 GCA_033858115.1 Gaiellaceae bacterium | reverse complement strand
GCTGCCCATCAGCTCGCCGGCGAGATCGTGCCCACGAACCTCGACCCGGTTCGGGTAGGCCTGACTGATGCGGGTGACGCGCGGCCCGGCCTTCCCGATCGGCATCCCGGCGACGCTACGCAACGGGAGACCCGACCGTCAAGCGGCTAGGGTGGCCGCGTGGACGCGCGGGAGAAGAGGATGGCGGAGAACGAAGCGCTGTTTCGTGAGGTCAACGAGCGCGTCAGCACGCTGAGCGACCGGCTCGGGCCGGACGCGCCCTACGAGTACCTCTGCGAGTGCGCGAACGCCGACTGCACGTACCGGATCACGCTCTCGACCACGGAGTACGAGGCAGTTCGAGCCGATCCGAAGCAATTCGTCGTGCTGCCGATGCACTTCACGCCGGAGATCGAGACGCTGGCCGCCGAGCACGATGCGTACTGGGTCGTCCGGAAGACGGGCGAGGCGGGCGACTTCGTCGAGCAGCTCGATCCGCGAGGGCGGACGCAGCGGGGCGACTGAGCTTCAGCGCAGGATCGCTTGCGCAGCCACCGCCAGCGCGAGCAAGGCAACGAAGAGCCAGAGCATCCGCGTCAGCGACGGCGCCCGGCGTCTGCGCTTTCGTCCCGGCTCGAGGTACTGCACCAAACAGGAACGCCCTACGCGGCGTTCGAGATGCGCACCTCTCCTAGACTGGAGCCATGGCGCGAGTGGGGATCCTCACCGGCGGCGGCGACTGCCCCGGCTTAAACGCCGTCATCCGAGCCGTGACGCGGCGCTCGCTCGACCGCGGTTGGGAGGTCCTGGGCATCCGCGAAGGCTGGCGCGGCCTCGTCGAAGGTCTCGTGGAGCCACTTGGCTCACGAGAGGTCTCAGGCATCCTCCCGCGAGGCGGCACGATCCTCGGGACTTCGCGGACGAACCCCTACAAGATCGAGGGCGGCGTCGAGAAGGTGCTCGAGACGTTCGAGCGTGAAGGGCTCGCGGCGCTCGTCGCGATCGGCGGCGAGGACACGCTCGGCGTCGCCACGAAGCTCCATGCCGCGCACGAGTTCCCAGTCGTCGGCGTCCCGAAGACGATTGACAACGACCTCAACGCGACCGACTACACGTTCGGCTTCGACACCGCGGTGACGGTAGCCACGGAGGCGATCGATCGCCTCCACACAACGGCCGAGTCGCACAACCGCGTCATGGTGGTCGAGGTGATGGGCCGGCACACCGGCTGGATCGCGCTGCACTCCGGGATCGCCGGCGGGGCCGACGTGATCCTGATTCCCGAGCAGCCGGTGACGGTCGAGGACGCCTGCAGCCTGCTCGAGAAGCGCCATCAGACCGGCAAGGACTTCTCGATCGTCGTAGTCAGCGAGGGCTACGAGCTCACCTATGCGTCCGGCGACCGCACGCTCGTGGCGGGCGAGGCGCGGGCGACTGACCAGTTCGGCCACGTCGTCCTCGGCGGCGTCGGCGGCGAGCTCGCGCGCGCGATCGAGGAGCGGACCGGATTCGAGACGCGGGTGACGGTGCTCGGCCACGTCCAGCGCGGCGGCACCCCCACTCCACGCGACCGTGTCCTCGCGACTCGCTACGGCCTGAAGGCAGCAGATCTCGTCCACGAGGGCAACTTCGGCCAGATGGCCGCGCTCCAGGGCGACGCGATCGTCGCGGTGTCGCTCGAGGAGGCGACGAAGGAGCTGAAGACCGTGCCGCCCGAGTGGTACGCCGTCGCGCAGGCGTTCGCCGGCTAGTCTGGTGCTCAGTCGAAGAGGAGCAGCAGCGCGTCGGTCGGCGCGTAGTCGTCGGTGAGGACCGGAACGTCCTCGGTCGAGACGGGAGCATCGACCCGGCCGCGGATCGCCTTCGCCAGGTCGGGCGCGCCGGGCGCGCGGCGGCGCACGTCCCGCCAGCGTTCGAGCAGGAACTCCTTCGACGGGGCCGCCGACTCGCCGGCGACGAGGATGACGTTCCGGATCGCCTCGAGGTCGTTGCCGCCCGCGTCGAGCACCGGGTGGATCGCCACGGTCGGGAAGACCGCCCGGTACGTGCGGAGCATCGAGCGAAACAGCCGGGAGTCCGGCCCGCGGACGGCGCCGATGATGTTCGTCACGACAGTGCCGCCGGGCGCCAAGCGCGAGCGAGCAAGCTCGAGGAACTCGCGGGTCGCGAGGTGGAACGGAATCGCGTCCGAATAGAAGGCGTCGACGACGATCGCGTCCCAGGGGCCCTCGTTCTCGACGAGGAAGCGGCGGCCGTCCTCGACCTCGACCTCGAGCCGCGGGTCGCGCGGGAGCTCGAAGTACTCGTACGCCACCTTGACGACCTCGGGATCGAGCTCGACGGCGTCAATGTGGACGTCGGGGAAGTCGCGCCAGGTGCGCTTGGGCGCGGAGCCGCCGCCGAGGCCGATGTACAGGACGCGCCTGGCCTCGGGCCGGTAGGCGAACGAGAGCTGGAGGTAGTCGGAGTAGCCGAAGCGCGTCCGGTAGGGGTCGTTCAGGTACATGCCGCTCTGGAACGAGCTGTCGAAGCGGAGGTAGCGGGTGGAGTCGTCGTCGACGACGGCGATGCGGTGGTACTGCGAGTCCTTGGTGTGGACGATCTTGTAGCCGGACTGGTCGTCCGTGACTCCGCCGAGCGTGCCTCGCGCCTGACGGCGGTAGACCGGCGACCAGTTCTGCAGCTGTGACGCGGCGACGGTCGCACCCGATTCGGGCGCGAGCGAGACGACGGCGCCGACGCTGACCCCGGCCACGGCGAGTGAGAGCGCGAGCGCTGCCACCAGCCGCTCGACGAGCGCGACGGCGGCGGCTGCGAGCAGCAATGCGACCGCAGCGGCGGCGAGCACCTGGTCGGTGCCGAGCTCCGGGATCAACCAGAAGGCGGTTGCGAAGGTGCCGGCGATCGAGCCGGCCGTCGAGACGGCGAAGAGGCGACCGGCGGTGCGGCCGAGCTGCTCGATTGAGCGGGCCTTCAGCCGCACGGCGACCGGCGAGACCGTGCCGAGCACGACGCTCTGGACGCCGAAGAGGAGGATCGTCGCGAGCAGCGGGTTCAGCCGTGGGCCGGGATCCCACTGGACGACGCGGTCGAGGACCCAGCCGTCGATGAAGGGGATCGCGAGCACGAGAACGCCCCCGGTGCCGAGCAGCCCGACGAGCAACGCCGGCTTCGGCAGTCGGTCGGCGATCGCGCCGCCGAGCCAGTAGCCGGTCGAGAGGCCGGCGAGGACAACGCCGATGAGCGCGCCCCAGACGTAGAGCGAGTTGCCGAAGAACGGGGCCAGCACGCGGCTGGACGCGATCTCGAGACCGAGTAGGGCTCCGCCCGCGATGAACACCGCGACCCCGATCGCGAGGGAGCTCCGCCGCTCGTGTCCCATCAGGCTGGGTCTCGGACCAACACCGCGTCGACGCCGGCGCGCTCGAGCTCGTCGATCTGGGCCTGGGTGACGCCGCCCACGTCCGCGATCGCGAGCTTCCCCGCAGGCAGGTCGGAGAGGAGGTCGAGCACGTGCTCGACTGGCTCCTCGGCGTCGCGTGCAGCGAGCACGAACAGCTCGGGGTCGAGACCTTCGAGCGCTGCCTCGAGCTCCTCCTCGCGCTCGACCTGGACGACGACCTCCACTCCGTCGCCGAGCTCCATGTCCTCGTCGCCGGGCGAGACGATGCGCGCGTCCCCGGCGGATCCGGCGGCTGTGAGGATCGGCAGCGAGCTCGCAGCGCGAATGGCGTCCACGTCACCCTCCGCCAACAACGCCTCGGCGCCGCGCGCCTCCGCCTGCTGCGCTTCCTCGGGGCCGCCCACGACGACGATCAGCGAGATCCCGTCGCCCTCGGATATGGCCTGGCTCAAGCGTCTGGGGCCGGTCACGCGTTCGTCACTCTAGCGAAGCGGCTACGGTGCAGACGTGGCCGCGCGAGTCGCGATCGTCGTGCTTCTCGCGGTGTTGCCCGCCGTCGCTACCGCTGCCGCGCGCCCGCCCGGCACCGGCACTGCCCGCGCCGACCTCCTCGTCGGCCGCGACGGCTCCGACCGCGTGATTGCACGAGCCGGGAACGACCGGATCGCCGTCGAGTACGACGGCGGCACCGACCGCGTCTCGTGCGGGCCGGGGGTCGACGTCGTCGCGGCCGACCTGCTCGACCGGATCGACGGCGACTGCGAGGTGGTCAGCCGTCGGATCCACCGCGACCGGCACGTCGACGCGGAGGCGCAGCACGAGTCGGAGGTCGAGCCCGACTCGCTCACGGTCGGCGCGACGACGGTCGCCGTGTTCCAGGTCGGCCGGACGCGAACCGGGGGCGCCTCGAGCATCGGCTTCTCGACCTCGAAGGACGGCGGCCGCAGCTGGCGGCAGGGGATCCTGCCGGGGCTGACCGGGAACACAGTCCCGCCCGGCCCCGCCGTCCGCGCCAGCGATCCGGTCGTCGCCTACGACGCGGCGCACCGCGTGTGGCTCGCGAGCTCGCTGACGATCAATCCAGGGACAGCGACACGGCTGACGATCCACCGGTCGGCCGACGGGGTCTCGTGGAGCGGCCCTGTCGAGGCGGCTCTCGCCCAGCAGGACGGGCTGGCCTACGACAAGAACTGGCTCACCTGCGACAACGGCGCCGCGAGCCCCTTCCGCGGCCGGTGCTACCTCGCGTACACGCTGCTCGGGCCGCGCGACCTCGCGGACCTCGCCGTGCAGCGCTCAGACGACGGCGGACGCACCTGGTCCGCACCGGTGACGACGAGAATCGCCGTCACCGGCGTGATCCCGGTCGTGCTCCCGCGCGGCCGGCTCCTGCTCGCCTTCTGGTCCGGCCGCACCGGCATGGTGTCCGTCGGGTCCGCCGACGGCGGCGTCACGCTCGACCCGCCTGTTGTGATCTCCACGCTCGAGAGCCGCGACGTGAAGCCGTTCCGTGCGCCGCCGCTGATTGCAGCCGATGTCGACGCGGCGGGCCGAGCCGTCGTCGTCTGGCAGGACTGCCGCTTCCGCCCCGAGTGCGACGCCCACGACGTCGTGCTCTCCCAGTCAGCCGACGGGACGGCGTGGTCCGAGCCCGTACGGGTCACCTCGGGCCGGAATGCGGTGCTGCCGACGATCGGCGTCGAGCCGGGCACCGGCCGGCTGGCGGTCGTCTACTACGCGCTCCAGGCAAACGGCGTCGACGCAGAGCTCGTCACCTCGCGGGACGGAAGCACCTGGTCCGCGCCGCAGCGACTCAACCCCCGGCGCATGCCGCTCGAATGGATGCCGGAGACGACGCTCGGCCGCATGCTCGCCGACTACGTCGGCGTCACGTGGTCCCGCGGCCGCCCGCTCGTCGTCTACGTGCTCGCATCGCCGCCGCGGAACGGCAGGCTGCGGCAGGCGATCTACGCCGTCCGCGGCTAACGAAGCGCGCGGACGAGCCAGTCCCCGACTGCGGGGATCGCCTCGTCGGGAGCATCGAGCAGGACGTTATGAC
>JAWVCV010000086.1:0-7398 GCA_033858115.1 Gaiellaceae bacterium | reverse complement strand
TGCGGCGGGGCGAGCGACCGCAGCGCGAGCTCGAGCCACTCGAGCCGGAGACGCAGGCGCGCGAGCGTGTGCTGCTTGGCCTCCGCCTCGACGAGCCGCTGCGCACCGCAGGCCTCACGAAGGCGCTCGATCAGGATGCGCTGGCGCGCCTCGAGGGCCACGGCCTCGTCTTGGCCGATGGCGACACGCTTGCGCTGACCAGGCGCGGCCGCTTCCTCGGCGGCGGCGTCACCGCCGAGCTGCTTGCTACCCGGCCATAGGCTCGACCGCTAAAATCACCTGCAAATGACTGCGATCAGCGAGCGCAAGCGCGATCTGCTGCGGCGGGTCGTCGAGGAGCACGTCGCCACCGGCGAGCCCGTTGGGTCGAAGACCCTGGTCGAGCGCTCCGGGCTGCCGGTCTCGGCCTCGACCGTCCGCGGCGAGCTGGCGGAGCTCGAGTCGCTCGGCCTGCTGACGCACCCGCACACCTCGGCCGGGCGGATTCCGACCGAGGAGGGCTACCGCTTCTACGCGGGGGAGGTGCTGGGGCGGCAGGAGTCCCGGCCGGCCCGCTTCCCGCTCGACCTCACCTCGATGCGCAGCGAAGTGGAGGAGGCCCTCCAGTCCACGACCGACATGCTGAGCCAGGTGACGCGCCTGCTCGCGCTCGTGTCGGCTCCCGGTCTCGAGAAGGCGACCGTGCGTCATGTCGAGGTGCTCGTGCTTCAGCCCGCGGTGGTGATGGTCGTGACGATCACGTCGACGGGCGGCGTCGCGAAGCGGCTCGTCACCTTCGACTCCCCGGTCGACTCCGGCCTCGCGGCCTGGGCCAACGAGTACCTGAACGACCGCCTCGTCGGCGTGGGGCTCGGCACCCACCTGCTGCGCAAGCGGATCGACGACTCCAGCCTCTCGCCGCGCGAGCAGGCGTTCCTCGATGCACTCCGGCCTGCTCTGCTCGCCCTCGCCGCCCCGGCCGCGCAGGCCCTGTACGTCGGCGGCGCCGCGATCCTGCTCGACGATGTGCGCGCGAACGAGCTCGAGGCCTGCCGCAGCCTGCTCTCGATGCTCGAGAAGCGCGCGGCCGTGCTGGAGCTGATGACCGACGCCTTCGACGTCCGCAGGGCGTTCATCCGCGTCGGGCTCGACCACCCGGATCTCCAGGGGGTCGCCCTCGTCGGCTCGACCTACGGCCTGCCCACGCGGACACTCGGCACCGTCGGCCTGCTCGGTCCGGTGCGGATGGACTACGACAAGGCAGTCCGCACGGTCCGTGCGGCCGCCCACGAGCTCTCCCGCCTCGTCGAGGCGACGTACGAAGACGAGTAACCGCGCGCCGGAGCCTGCGAGGGCTGGGCGATCGAGACTTTGTGGTTCAGAAACACAAGCGCTCGTTCGAGCGCGCAACCCTGCAGGCTGAGGACCGACTTTGTGTTTCAGAAACACAAGGGCGGCCCCGGCCGAGTGTCGGGCTACGCTTAGGCGCATGGCCACGGCGGAACAGGACTACTACGAGCTGCTCGGCGTCGAGCGCTCGGCCAGCGACGCCGAGATCAAGAAGGCGTTCCGCAAGCTTGCCCGTGAGCTGCACCCGGACGTCTCGCAGGAGCCGGATGCGCAGGAGCGCTTCCGCGCCGTCGCCGAGGCGTACGAGGTGCTCTCGAAGGCGGAGACCCGCCAGCTGTATGACCGGTACGGGCAGGCAGGCCTCCGCCGGGGCGGCTACTCGCCGACCGACTTCTCGAACCTGAGCGACATCTTCTCGGCGTTCTTCGGAGACGACCTCTTCGGGCGCGGCCAGGGCGGCCGCGCCCGCGGCGCGGATGTGGGCGCAGTGGTCGGAATCGAGCTCGCAGACGCGTTTGCCGGCGTCAAGCGTGCCGTCGAGGTCGAGGTCGCCGCCACGTGCGAGCGTTGCGAGGGCGACGGCGCGGAGCCCGGGACGGAACGCGTTACCTGCCCCACCTGCGGTGGCCAGGGCCGGCTCCAGCAGGTCTCGCGCAGCGTCTTCGGCGAATTCGTGCGGACCCAGACCTGCCCCGCGTGCGCCGGCGCGGGCCGGGTCGTGGAGGCTCCCTGCACGGCCTGCGAGGGCGCCGGCCGCACGCTCGAGTCGCGGGAGCTCGAGGTCCAGATCCCCGCCGGGATCCACCACGGCCAGCAGATCAGGCTGCGCGGCGTCGGGCACGCGGGCGTCAACGGAGGCCCTCCGGGTGATGCCTACGTCGAGGTGCACGTCGCCCGCGATCCCCGCTTCGAGCGCGACGGTGACGACATCCTCTCCGAGGCAGACCTGACGATCGTCCAGGCGGCACGCGGCGCGCAGGTCTCGGTTCCGACGCTCGACGGCGACATCGACCTCGAGTTCGAGCCAGGCACGCAGCCGGGACAGGTACGGGTGCTGCGCGGCAGGGGGATGCCGTCGCTGCAGCGCTCCGGCCGCGGCGACCATCGCGTGCTCGTGAACGTCTCGGTGCCGCGCCACCTGACCGATGAGCAGCGCGAGCTGCTGGACCGCTTCGAGCAGCTATCGGGCGAGGACACGTACCGCCGGGACGAGGGCTTCTTCGAGAAGATCAAGAACGCGATCCGGTGACTGCCCTGCTCCGCCGGGTGTCGATCACGGTGCCCGACGCTCGGGCGGAGGAGGCCCGCGCGGTCATGCTCGAGCTCTTCCCCGAGGGCTTCGAGGAGATCGACGGTGACGGCGGCCTCGAGCTCGCCGCCTATACGAACGCTGCCGGCGAGGAGCGGATCTGGCAGGCGTTCGGCGGCGCGGCCGCGACCGACGTCGAGGAGGACTGGCAGGACCGGTGGCGTCAGTTCCACAAGCCGGTCCGCGTGGGCGGGCTGTGGATCGGGCCGCCTTGGGAGAAGCCGGACGGCGACGCACTCGCGGTCGTGATCGACCCGGGCCGGGCGTTCGGCACCGGCGGTCATCCGACGACGCAGCTCTGCCTCCAGCTGCTCGAGGCCGAGGAGCGCGGCAGCGTGCTTGATGTCGGCTGCGGCTCCGGCGTGCTCTCGATCGCGGCGGCCCTGCTCGGCTTCGCGCCCGTGCTCGCCTTCGACTTCGACCCGCAGGCCGTCGAGGCGACCGAGCGGAACGCGGCCGAGAACGGCGTCACCGTCGACGTCCGCCAGGCCGATCTGCGCGACGACGTCCTTCCCCAGACGGAGCTGGCCCTCGCCAACATCGCCGCCGAGGCGGTCGCCGCTCTCTCACCACGCCTGCAAGCAGAGCGGGTGATCACGTCCGGCTATCTCATCTCGGACGAGCCGGCTCTGGCGGGCTATCGTGTCGAACGGCGCGTGCAGGATGGCGGCTGGGCGGCCGATCTTCACGTGCGACAGTAGATTTCCGGCTCTATGGCGCGCTTCTCCGTCCGTTTCCTCGGCTGCAAGGTCTCCCAGACCGATGCGCAGGCGCTGCGCGAGCGGCTGCTCCGCGACGGCCACACCGAAGTCGAGGGCGCGGGCGACGTCGCCGTGGTCAACAGCTGCTGCGTCACGAACGAGGGCCTCGCGAAGTCCCGCCAGGCCGCCTCGCGGGCTGCGCGGTCGCACGCACAGGTCTACGTGACGGGCTGCGGCGCTCGGCTCTCGGAGACGGCGTTCGCCGGCCTACCGGCGAACGTGATCGTCGTCCCGGGGCAGATCGAGCAGGCGGTCGAGACCGTCGCCGGCGACGTTGGCGCCATCGGCTGTGTGCAGGCGGAGGCGCGGCTCGACCGGGTGCGGGCCTTCGTCAAGATCCAGGACGGCTGCTCGTTCTCGTGCGCGTTCTGCGTGATCCCGCTCGTGCGCGGCGCCACGCGGAGCCGCAGCGCCGAGGCGGTGCTCGGCGAGATCCGCCGTCGCGTCGCCCAGGGACATCGCGAGATCGTGCTCACGGGCGTCAACCTCGGCTGCTTCCGCGACCGGGCCGCCGCGATGACGCTGGCCGGCTTGATCCGGGCGGCGGGGGAGATCGACGGCGTCGAGCGGCTGCGGCTCTCCTCGATCGAGATCAACCACGTCGACGACGAGCTCGTGTCGGCTCTTCGCGAGACGCCCGCCGTCGGGCCTCACCTGCACGTGCCGCTCCAGTCGGGAGACGACGGCGTCCTCGGGGCGATGGCGCGGCGCTACAGCGTCGAGACGTATCTGCGCAGGCTCGAGCCGCTCGCGGACTTCAACCTGACCGCCGACGTGATCGTCGGCTTCCCGGCCGAGAACGACGCTGCGTTCGAGCGCACGGTCGAGACGGTCCGCGCAGCCCGGCTGACGAAGGTGCACGTCTTCCCGTACTCGCCCCGTCCCGGCACGAGGACGGCGGCAGCGGATCCGGTGCCGCCCGAGGTGAAGAAGGAGCGCGGCGCCCGGTTGCGGGCGCTTTCCGAGGAGGCGTGCCGCGCGCGCTGGCGGGAGAAGGTCGGCCGCGAGGACGTCGTCCTCGTCGATCGTCCCGGCCGAGGGTACGGCGCCGACTACTCACCCTGGCTCCTCGACGCGCCGGTGGGCGAGCTGGTGCGGGTGCGGGGCCGCGCCGTCACGGACGAGGGGGTGCTCGCCGATGTCGCCTGACGACTGCCTCTTCTGCCGCCTGGTGCAGGAGGGCGACCACGTCGCGAAGGCCGAAGGCTTCGTCGCGATCCGCGACATCAACCCGCAGGCGGAGACGCATCTCCTCGTCCTGCCTGAGCGGCATGTGGACACGTTCCGGCAGATTGGCGAGTTCCCGCCGGACGAGGCCCGGCGCATGCTCGAGTTCGTCGCCGAGACCGCTCGGGAAGCAGGTCTCGAGGACTACCGCGTGCTCGTCAACGTCGGCCCCGGCGGCGGCCAGACGATCTTCCACCTGCACTGGCACGTCCTGGGTGGGAAGATCCGCGGGATGCCGGCGTGAGCGAGACCCAGTGACCCTGATCGCAGAGATCAAGAAAGAGCTCGAAAGCGCCATGCGCGAGGGCGATGCCGCGCGCCGCGACGCCCTGCGCCTGATCCTCGCGAGCCTCCAGGGCGCCGAGAAGGAGCTGCAGCGTCCGCTGCAGGAGGCGGAGGAGCTGCAGGTGCTCCAGCGGGAGCGGAAGAAGCGCGTCGAGGCGGCGGATGCGTTTCGCGCCGGCGACCGCGAGGAGCAGGCCCAGAAGGAGGAGGCCGAGCTCGACGTGCTCGAGGAGTTCATGCCCGAGCCGCTCTCCGAGGACGACCTCGAGGAGATCGTCGACGACGTGATCGCCGAGGTCGGAGCCACGAGCATGCGCGACATCGGCCGTGTGATGGCGGACGTGATGCCGCAGGTCGCAGGCCGCGCCGACGGGTCGGCCGTGAGCCAGCTCGTGCGCGAGAAGCTCGCCTGAGCCGCCCGCAACACCGCCTACACTGAGCCGGGTGCAGGAAGTCCTCTCCGTCCCGAACGAGGTCGCGGCCGAGCTTGCCGGCGTCGGCGACGGCGTGCTGAACACGCTGCGTGACCGGCTCCGCTGCACGCTGCGCCTGCGCGGGAACCAGCTGACGATCGAGGGTGACGACGACCGCGTCCTCGCGGCCCGCGCCGTCGTCGACGAGCTCGTCGAGCTCGTCGAGGGCGGTCACGAGATCGGGCCTGACACCGTCGGCGCCGTCGTCGCGGCGCTCGACCAGGCCGAGGACATCCGCGAGGTCTTCGACGATGTCGTCTGGCGTCACCGCGGCAAGAAGATCGCGCCGAAGACGCTGATGCAGAAGCGCTACGTCGACGCGATCCGCGAGTGCACGGTCACGTTCGGAATCGGCCCTGCCGGCACCGGCAAGACCTATCTCGCCATGGCGCACGCCGTCGCCGCGCTCGCCGAGAAGCAGGTCGGCCGGATCATCCTCACCCGGCCCGCGGTGGAGGCGGGCGAGCGGCTCGGGTTCCTCCCGGGCGACATGCTCGCGAAGGTCGATCCGTACCTGCGGCCGCTCTTCGACGCGCTCTACGACATGCTCGACGCCGACAAGCTCACCGCGCACATGGAGCGCGGCGTCATCGAGGTCGCTCCGCTTGCGTTCATGCGCGGCCGCACCCTGAACGACTCCTTCATCATCCTCGACGAGGCGCAGAACACCTCGCCCGAGCAGATGCAGATGTTCCTGACGCGGCTCGGCTTCGGGTCGAAGGTCGTGATCACCGGGGACGTGACGCAGGTCGACCTGCCCCGCGACCAGGCGTCGGGGCTGATCCAGGTGCGCGAGATTCTCGGCGACATCGACGGGATCGCCTTCGTCGAGTTCACCCACCAGGACGTCGTCCGCCACAAGCTCGTGCAGCGAATCGTCGAGGCTTACAAGCAGCACGCCGAGGAGACCGGCACGGCCCGGCGTCGATGAGCGTGGCCGTCGAGGTCGAGAACCGCAGCGGCGCGGAGGTCGACGAGGCCGCGGCGATCGAGCTGGCGCAGCGGGTGCTCGGCGCGGAGGGAGTCGACGAGGGAGAGCTGGGGCTCGCCTTCGCCGGCCCGGACGAGATCCGCACGCTCAAGCGCGACCACCTCGGCATCGACGAGGAGACCGACGTCCTCTCCTTCCCGCTCGACGGCCTCGAGGAGGTGCCGGCGGGGGTGCCGCGGGCGCTCGGCGACGTGGTCATCTGCCCGCAGGTCGTGGGCGAGGCGTGGCGCGGACCGCTCGTGCACGGGCTCCTCCACCTGCTCGGCTACGAGCACGGGGAAGAGATGAAGCGGCGGGAGGCGGCGCTCCTGTGAAAGGCAGAACGCCCTCGATCATCGAGTCCTTCAACTTCGCGTTCGAGGGGATCATCCACGTGCTGCGGACGCAGCGGAACATGCGGATCCACTTCCTGGTGGCCGTGCTCGTCCTGATCGCGGGAATCGTCTCCGGGGTCGACAAGCTCGAGTTGATCGCGCTGCTGCTCGCGATCGCCTTCGTGTTGATCGCGGAGATGCTGAACACGGCCGTGGAGGCGGCGATCGACGTGGCGACGACGTCGTTCGACCCGATGGCGAAGCTCGCGAAGGACATCGCCGCAGGCGCCGTCCTGATCGCCACCGCCGTCGCCGTGGCGGTCGGCTACCTCGTCTTCTCGGGGCAGGTCGCCGAGCGCAGCTCCGACCTGCTCAACCGGCTGACCGACGCGCCGGCGGAGCTGACTCTCGTCGCGCTCTTCCTGACGACGATCCTCGTGATCGGGACGAAGGCGCTGACCGGCCGCGGCGCGCCCCTGCGCGGGGGCCTGCCTTCCGGGCACTCCGCCGTCGCCTTCGCGGGTTGGATGGCGGCGACGCTGATCCTCGACAACTCGAACCACCACTTCCTGATCTCGTCGCTGACCTTCATCATGGCCTTGCTCGTGGCCCAGACACGCGTCGAATCGGGAGTCCACTCCTCCGTCGAGGTCGCCTACGGCGGCCTGCTCGGCGCGCTCGTGACGCTCGCCGTCTTCCAGGTGGCGCA
>JAWVCV010000085.1:0-16394 GCA_033858115.1 Gaiellaceae bacterium | reverse complement strand
TGCCGGGGCGCGTAGGAGCTCGATCATCGGTCACGCGGTACCCGGCCCGTCCGGCTCTAAGCGTTTACGGTCCGGCGATGCGCTTGACGTCGAGTCGGCCGGCTTCGTCACGTTCGCCGCGGCCTGGAGTGGGACTCCGACGGGGCCTGCGCCGCTGGGAGCAGCGTGAGAGCTAGGACCGTCCTTCGAGTGAGCGTCCTCGTCCTCGCTGCTGCGGTCACCGCAGGAGGGGCCACCTCGCCGAGCGGAGCGGGCCACACGAGCCCTGCCGAGCTCTACGGCTACGGGTTCGACTACCTCGCGCGGCTCGACCCGGTCACGCTGCGGGTGAAAGCGAAGCTTCGCCAGTTCGCGACGATGACCGGACAGCCAGCCTTGTCGCCCGACGGGTCACGGCTCGTCGTCGGGGCGGGGTTCATGGGTGACGGCAGCTACGCCATCGCCGGCACGCACCCGCTGCGGTGGCTTCATCGGCGCAACCGTGTCGGCGTCGGCCCGCACGGCTATGCCGGCATCGGCGACTTCGACTGGCTCCGACCGCACCGCGTCTTCGCTCTGCTGGAGGGAACTGGTCCCGTAGCCGCTGGCCCTGTCCCGTGGACTCAGGCGGTGATCCTCGATGTCGGCCGTAGGCACGTCATTGCTCGGCGCCGGCTGACGGGTTACGTCGTGGCTCGCGCACGAGACAGGGAGCGAGAGGTACTGCTGCTCCTGGGCTTTCGGAGCCCCACGGCCTGGCAGCTCGTAACCGTCGGCCCAGAGGGCCGGGTGCGCTCACACTCGATCCGGCTGCCGCGCGCCAGCTACTCGAACGCCGGCTTTACCGCCGTCGGCCTCGCAGTCGATCAACTCGAGCACCGGGCATACCTCCTTTCCGCCGGCGGCCCAATCGCTGTCGTCGATCTGAAGCGCCTGCGGGTCGGCTACCGAGCGTGGCCTGCACGGCCGACATCTCGCGCCAAGGCGTACCTTCGCGCTTCGCAGAACCATTACGGCGCGCCCGTCGGACCGATGCGCCAGGCCGCCTGGCTCGGCGGTGGCGTGATCGCCGTCAGCGGTGAGGACGACCGGCTGCGGCGCGGCGCCTTTGGCGAAACGCTCAGCACGCCCTACGGCGTCGAGTTGATCGACACGCGTGACTGGACCGCGAAGGTCGTCACGCCCAGGGCGAACGGTTTCGGCGCCGTCGGAGGCGTGTTCTTCCCCAACGTCAGCGACTCGTTCGGCGAAGAGCTCGACCCGCCGCCCAGCCTGGGCCTACGCGCGTTTTCCCGAGCCGGGCGGCAGCTCTTCCACATCTACGGCCGCGAAGCTGTCTCGTACGCGCACGTGGGGAAGTTCCTCTACGTTCGCCGCCGCGGCGGCGTGGACGTGCTGAGGGACCACACAGGCAAACGGCTACGCACGATCCCCTTCAGCGGGGACGGCGGTCGCCGACTGTTTCCGGCCTTCGGGCGCTAGAGGTTGCCGCGGAGCGCTTGCTCGCGCTCGATGGATTCGAAGAGGGCCTTGAAGTTGCCCTCGCCGAAGGTCGTCGCGCCGTGGCGCTCGATCACCTCGAAGAAGACGGTCGGCCGATCCTGCGCCGTCTTCGTGAAGATCTGCAGCAGGTAGCCGTCCTCGTCGCGGTCGGCGAGGATCCGCAGCCGCTTCAGGTCTTCGTAGTCCTGCTCGATCTCGCCGACCCGGCCCTCGACCTCGTCGTAGTAGGCCTCCGGAGTGTCGAGGAAGAGCACGCCCCGGTCCTTGAGCGCCTCGATCGTCTGCACGATGCTCGACGTCTGCAGCGCGATGTGCTGGACGCCGGGCCCCTCGTTGAACTCCAGGTACTCGTCGATCTGGCTCTTCCGCTTGCCCTCTGCGGGCTCGTTGATCGGAAACTTGATCTTCCCGGCCCCGTCCGCCATCACCTTGCTCATCAGCGCCGAGTACTCGGTCTGGATCTGGTCGTCGCCGAAGTGGACGATGTTCGTCATCCCGAAGGCACGCTCGTAGAACTCGACCCAGTCGTTCATCTTCCCGAGCTCGACGTTGCCGACGACATGGTCGATCGCGATCAGGCCGACGCCGCCGCGATGCCCGTTGGGAGAGAGCGAGACGTAGCCGGGCAGATAGGGCCCCTGGTACTGCGACCGGTTCACGAACGTGTGCACGTTGTCCCCGTAGGTCGCGATCGTGGCCAGCTCGACGCGGCCGTGCTCGTCCTCGACCCAGCGCGGCTCCGACACGCCGCGCGCCCCGCGCTCGACCGTCTCGGAGTAGGCCGCCGCGGCGTCCGGGACCCGCAGCGCGACGTCCTTCGCGCCGTCGCCGTGCCTGGCCGCGAAGCGCGCGATCTCGCTGTCGGCGCGCACGCCGCTCGTGAGCACGAGGCGGATCTCGCCCTGCTCGAGGACGTACGACGCACGGTCGCGAACGCCTGTCTCCGGCCCTGCGTAGGCGACCCGGTCGAAGCCGAGCGCGTGCTCGTACCAGTACGCCGCCTGCTTGGCGTTGCCGACCCAGAGCTCGATGTGATCCCAACCCTCGAGCGGCATGAAATCGGTTCCGGACATGCCCTTGATGTTACTCCGCGGGCGGGAACGTCGGCCCCCGGCGCCGGGCGGTGAGGATGCCGCCGGCGATGAGGGCGCCGCCGAGCACCTGCGGCAGCGTCAGCTTCTCGGAGAGCAGCACGAGCGCGAGGATTGCCGCCACGAAAGGCTGCAGGTTGGCCACGAGCGTCGCGCGCGCGGCGCCGATCCGGTGGATGACCCGGAACCAGAGGATCGTCGTCAGCACGAGCGGGCCGAGCGTCGCGAAGCCGAGCAGCAGCCAGACCTTCCAGCCGACACCCAGATCCTGGTCAGCCGTCTGCGGGAGCCCGACGAGCATCAGGCCGAGCCACGCGAGGCCGAGGGCGACGACGCTGATCCGGGAGGGCGAGTAGCGCTGCATCAGCGGCCCGACGGCGACCGAGTACGCCGCCCATGTCGCCGCCGTCGCCAGGCCGAGGAGGATGCCGACTCGATCGCCTGAGACCTCGCTGCCACTCCCGATTGCGATGAGGCCGACGCCGGCGAACGACACGCCGGCCGCGAACCAGAACCGGCGCGACAGCCGCTCCAGCCCGAGCGCGAGCCCGATCAGCGCCGCAAAGGCCGGCGTCGCGCCGAGAATGAGCGCAATCGTCGACGCGCTCGTCCGGTGGAGCGCGTACACGAAGGCAAGTTGGTTCAGGAAGATCAAGACCGCCGCGAGCGCTGCGAGCGGCAGGTCGCTGCGGGCGATCCGCACCGACCGCTCGGCGACCATGACGATGACGACGAAGATGACCACCGCGAGGCCGTAGCGCACCGTCGCGTAGGCGAGCGGCTGGAAGCCGTGGGTGAGGATGTAGCGCGTCACCGTGAGGTTGAGCGCCCACAGGACAACCGTGGTTAGCAGCATCAGCTCGATGCTCAGAGGCCGGCGCATTCGCTCGACAGTACTGCCGACGGTGAACTCGTTACGCTTCCGCCCGACATGGCCGAGCCCTCGATCCGAGACATCGATGCCCTCGTCGGGCCTGCGACACCCCACTTCGCCTACCAGCTGCGGGCACGGGTCCGCGAGCTGATCGAAGATCTGCCGCCCGACCATCCGGTCCGCCGCTACGGCGACGAGAAGCTCAAGCTGCTCGAGGACCTCGGCTACGCGTCGTCGAAGGCCGAGGGCGGCGAGCGCGAGCCGCGCACGCGCCCCGGCTGGGAGCAGGTGCCGAGCTCCGCGCCGTCGTACGATCCGCTGCCGAAGCGGTCATGACCTTCCAGGGCGCCTCGGTCTTCGTGAGCGGCGGCTCGCGCGGGATCGGCAAGGCGATCGCGCTCCGGTTCGCCGGCCTCGGCGCCACGAAAGTGGCGATCGGCTACCTCCGCTCCGACCAGGCCGCGGCCGACACCGCCGAAGAGCTCACCGCGCTCGGCGCCGAGCCGACGCTGATCCGGGGCAACATCTCCTCGGACCGCGTCCTCGAGGAGGTCGCGCTGCTCGGCCCGCTCAACGTGCTCGTCCACAACGCGGCCACCGGCGTGATCCGCCCGGCCCTCGAGACCGAGGACAAGCACTGGGACTGGACGCTTACGGCGAACAGTCGCGCGCTGCTGGCGCTGACGCGCGTGACGGCGCCTCAGATGCTCCCGGGCGCGTCGATCATCGGCATCTCCAGCCTGGGCGCCCAGCGCGTGCTGGAGAACTACTCGCTCGTGGGCACGTCGAAGGCCGCGCTCGAGGCGCTCGTCCGTTACCTCGCCGTCGAGCTGGCCCCGCTCGGGATCCGCGTCAACGCCGTCTCGGGCGGCGTCGTCGAGACCGGTGCGCTCGAGCACTTCCCGAACCGCGAGGAGATGCTGAGCATCGGCCGGGACAATCCCGCCGGGCGTCTCGTGAAGCCGGAGGACATCGCGGAGGCGGTCACGTTCCTCTGCTCGCCGGAGGCGGAGATGATCCGCGGCCAGACGCTGATAGTCGACGGCGGCTTCTCGTTGATCGCCGGCCCGCACGGGGGCGGTGCGCGGCCCGAGCGCAGCTAACCGTTGCAGGCGAGGCAAGATGCGCCAATGGAGCCGACCGACCACAACCGCCGCGCGTTCGACGACGCGCACCGCACGTCGGAGAACGTCCTCGCCACGCCGGGGATGCCGGAGCAGATTCGCGAGCGGCTGCGCGGAGCGAGCGGCAACCGCGTCCTCCACCTCCTCTGCGGCACGGGCCGGGAGTCGCACGACCTGGCCGAGCTCGGCGCGCTCGTCACCGGCGTCGACGACGACCAGGAGGCGATAGACGCAGCACGCCGGCGCGCGCCGGAGCTTCCCTGGGTGCACGCGGACGTGCATGCCCTGCCACCAGAGCTCTTGCTGGGGCGCTGGGATCTCGTCTACCTCGGCCACGGGTCGCTCTCGCGCCTCCGCGCGGCGGACGCCTGGGCTCACGGGGTCGCAGCGGCGCTGCGGCCGGGCGGCGTGCTCCTGCTCCACGACGCGCATCCCGCGGCCGCCTGCCTCGACGCCTTCGGCCGCTGGCGCGAGGACTACTTCGCCCGGGTCGGCATCGGCGACCTCGTCACCGCCGTCACCGGGGCCGGGCTGGAGCTGCGCGGCCTCGAGGAGTGGCCGGGCAAAGATGCGGGCGTCCCCGGACACCTCGTGCTGGCGGCGGAGAAGCCGGGCGCTTAGGAAGCGGCAGCTTTGGGGACACTTGGTCCATGGGAATATCGGTAAGCATTCTGTTGATCGCCGTTGGCGCCATCCTCACGTGGGGTGTCACGGCTGATGCCGAGGGCCTGGACGTGAACGCGATCGGCGTCATCCTGATGATCGTGGGCATCCTCGGGCTCGTCATCTCGATGATCTTCTGGTCGAGCTGGGGTGGCTTCAGCCGCCGCGCGGCCTACGTCGAGGGTGGCCCGGTCCGCCGTGGGCGTGCGCCGGGGCGTCGAACGACCGTGGTCGAAGAGGACGACGTCGCTCCGGGGCCGCCGCTCCCGTAGCCGTCAGCCTCGGCGCAAGAGGGAACGCGCAAGGTCGCCGGCGACGTAGCCGGCGATCTTCGGGTTCTCCTGCAGCCGCCTGAGGGAGTACTCGTACCACTGCCGCCCGAAGGGGACGTAGATGCGGAGGCGGTGCCCGCCGGCCACGATGCGGTCGCCCAACTCCGGGCGGACGCCGAGCAGCATCTGGAACTCGTAGGCGCCCGGCTCGAGGCCCCGCTCCCGCACGGCCCGGATGCCTTCGTCGACGAGCCATTCGTCGTGCGTCGCGATGCCGACGTAGCAGCCCGCGTCCAGCAGCGCGTCGAGCGTGCGAACGTAGCTGCCGCGGATCGCGTCGAAGTCGCGGTACGCCAACTCGGGCGGCTCGATGTAGATGCCCTTGCAGAGGCGCACGTTCGCGCCCGCAAGCGCGCGCGCGTCGTCGACCGTCCGCCGCAGGGCGGCCTGCAGGACGACCCCGAGGTTCCCGTAGCCCTCGGCCAGCAGCTCTCGATACAGCTCGAGCGTCGCGTCGGTCGTGGACGAGTCCTCCATGTCGATCCGCACGAACGTCCCCCGTGCCGCGATCGCCAGCAGGTTCTCGCGCGCGAGCGCGGGGTCGAGGTTGAGCCCGAGGCCGGTCAGCTTGACGCTCACGTTTGCGTCGAGCGCGTCCTCGTCGATGACGTCGAGCACGTCGACGTAGGCCTGCGTGATCGCCGCGGCCTCCTCCGGGCTCGTAATCTCCTCGCCGAGAACGTCGACCGTGGCGAGCTTGCCGGCGGCGTTCAGCTCGGCGACGACGCGGCGGGCATCGTCGAGCTCGGAGCCGGCGATGTAGCGAGAGGAGAGATGCCGGACGACCGGCTTCGGGACGGCCGGGAGCAGCGTGACGGCGGCTCGGTCGAGCAGGGACAAGGCGCGGGAGCCTAGCGCTCGCGCATGAAGCCCTGGCGGGCAGCCGAGACGAGGGCGACCGCCTCGGGGAAGAGGACGCGCATGGCGTCGCGCAGCGCGACCGCCTGCTCGTCGACGCCCCCGGTCGGCTGCACCTGCTGCAACGCGGCCGCGGTCAGCTCGACGGCGGTATTCAGCGTCAGAGTCGCGAACTGCTCGCGCTGCGCCTCCTGCACCGACTCGGCCTGCTGCGCAGCGAAGTCCTGGAGCCCCCGCAGCAATTCCTCTGGATCGCCCCCGAACGGGAAGCCGAAGCCGCCACCTTCCATGCCCACACGCTAGCTGAGCGGGATGCGGTAAGCGCGCTCGACGTCGCCCCAGAGCGCCTCGACCACCTGGCTCGCGCTCTTCATCGCGGCCGTGAACGGGGAGCCTTCCGTCGCACCGGCGAGCGCCTGCTCGAGGCGACGCGTGGCGAGGCCGATCTCGTCCAGGCGGGTCGGCGTCGCCAAGGTCGGCGGCGCGCCGAGGACCCGCTGGAGCTCCAGAGCAGCCTCCTCGGCCTCCTCGATCCCGGGCGGGCTCTCGGTGACGCGCAGCGCCGCGAGCTGGGAGCGCAGCTCATCGAGGTCGCCACCGGCGGCGACTTCCTCCGCAAGCTCGCAGAGGGCGACGATCGAGACTGCTTGCCGCACGCGGCTTCGATCGGCCACGGGCTGTCCCTCGCCGTCGAGCGCGACCCACGTCCGGCCGCCGTCGCGCTCGTCGAAGGCACAGACGAAGAGCCGGTCGCCGGGCGTCGCCTCCGCCGCGAGCACCGCGTCTGCGCCCGAGCGCGCCGCAATTCGCCCGAGCTCCTCCACCAGCGTCATCGCGGCAGCATAGGACTACGATGGGCCGGTGATCGAGCGGATGGCACTCGCATTGGCGGGGCTGGCGTTCGCGCTCGCGCTCGTCGCGCTCGTCCGCGCGAAAGCGCGGAGGCGCGACCCGGCCGAGGAGGCGATCCAGGCGCTGCAGGAGCTCGTCGCCGAGGAGACGGCCGCCAGCGCCGACGCACTGAAGTCGCGGCTCGCGCGGATGCGGGCGGATGCTCTCTCGGCGCTCGCAGAGGAGGAGCGGCGCCTCGCCGAGACCCGGCGGCAGGAGCTGGCGGAGCGCGAGCGCGCCGCCGGCGTCGAGCTCGCGAACGCCCTGGCCGTCACGGCAACCAGGGTCGAGGAGCGCCTGCGTTCGTGGGGGGACGACCTCGACCGGGCGCAACAGAACCTCGAGACCGAGCTCCGCCGCCTGGAGCAGCGGCAGAAGCAGCTGCTCGCGGAGGCCGAGACGCGGATCGAGGCGGAAGCAGCCGAGCTCGTCTCCACCTCGGAAGAGCAGCGCGCCTCGGTGATCAGGCTCCGCGAGGAGCTGGAGCGCTCGGCGCAGGCGGCCGTGGCCGAGGCGCTCGAGGAGCTGGAGGCGCACACCGGCGAGCGGCGCCGGGTGATCGAGGAGATCGCCGACCGGCTGAGGCGACGCGAGCAGGCGCTCACCGAGCAGGTCGAGCGCGGCGAGACGGAGGCGGCACGTCGGATCGAAGCGGCCTTTGCCGACGTCGAGCGGCGGCAGGTGGAGCAGCTGCAACGAGTGATCGCCCGTGAAGCCGAGCGCTACGCGGAGGCGGCGGGCGTCCAGTTCGAGGCGGCGATGCGCTCCGCACGCGAGGAGGCGGCTGTTCGCCTCTCGCGGGAGCTCGACCGGGCGGTCGACTCCTTCGTGCGCCAGGCGGACATGGTGTTCGCGGAGCGGCTCTCCCACACGGGCGAAGCGGGCCAGCAGCGGCTCGAGCAGCGGCAGCGGCAGGCGCTCGGGCAGATGGAGCGCCAGCACGAGGATCTCGTCGCCTCCTTCGGGGACCGCGTCCGCGCCGCCGACGCCGAGCTCCGCCGGACGCTGGGGGCTTTCGCGGCCGACGCCGAGGCGGAGCGTGCGGCTCTCGCCGAGCGGCTCTCCGAGCTGTCGCGGCGGATCGAGGACGTCGCAGCCTTGCGCCGCTCCTAGGAGCCCGCAGCCCTACCCGGGCAGTTTTCGGCGTCACCTCTTGCGCTAACAACCAGACGCAGGGAACGTCTGACGCAGCACGAACAGGCGCACATGGCTGAAGCAACCGAGCTCATCGACAGGTACAGCGAGCGGGCCAAAGTCGAGTCCTGGCGTCTGCATGTCCTGATCGAGGCGGGCTACCCGCTGCCGCTGGCCGAGAAGGTCGCGGCCGCGCTCGACGCCGACCTGCACGAGGCCGTCGAGCTCGTCCGCAGCGGCTGCGAGCCGCGTACGGCCGCCGAGATTCTGCTTTAGCCCTCATCCAGGCCCGGGCCGAGCGCCACGAGCAGCGCGCCGAGCGAGACGGCGGCGGCGCCCAGTCCGAACGAGGCCTTGACGCCGAACGCGTCGATCAGCACCCCGCCGAGCGGCATCCCGACCGAGAACCCGGCGAAGACCGCGGTCGTGATCCAGGCGAATGCCTCGGCGGCCGTCCCGCGTGCGGCGACGGCGTCGATCAGCCCGTAGGCGGACATGACGAGGGGCGCGATCGGCAGGCCGGCGAGGAAGGCGAGCACAGCCATGCTCGGCAGCGACCACCCGAGGATCGGCAGGGCAAGACCCAGCACGAGCAGGGGGGTCGAGAGACGCAGCAGCCGGAGCGGTGTCATCGTCACCCGCGCGCCGGCGACGAGCCCTCCCACAAGGCTGCCCGCCGCGAACAGCGAGAGGGGGATGCTGCCGAGCTCGGCGCCTCCGTGGCCCTCGGCGAAGGCGGGAAACCCGACCTCGGTCGCGCCGAAGCCGAATCCGAGGCAGGCGGAGAGGCCGACGATCGCGACAACACCCCGAGACTGGAGCGCACCCAGGATCGAGCCCGAGTGCCCCTCCTCTGGCCGCCAGGCGCGGACGGGCTCGGCGAGCGCGATCAGCGTCGTCCCGATGCCGCCCGCGGCAGCCGCGACGCCGAGCGCGAGCACCGGCGAGACGGCTGCCGTCAGAACTGCGACGAGCAGCGGGCCGACGACGAAGGTGATCTCCTGCAAGGAGGCCTCGAGCGCATAGGCCGCGGCCCGCAGCTCGCCGTCGGCGAACAGCCGCGGCCAGAGCGCGCGGAGCGACGCGCCGACCGGAGGCATCAGCAGACCGGCGCCGGCGGCACAGGCGCCGACGAGAGCAAACGGAGCATCGAGCAGAGCCAGCACGCACACGCCCCCGAGCAGGGCCGGGAAGATCACCGCCCTGCGGAGGAGGATCTGCGCCTGACCGCGACGGTCGACGAGCCGGCCCGAGATCGGCGCGCCCACCGCGGTCGCGACGAAGTAGCCGCCGGACACTGCGCCGGCCGACGCGTAGCTGCCGCCGTTCTCGCGCACGAGGAGCAGCAGCGCCAGCCCGATCATGCCCATCGGCAGCCGGGCGAGCAGCCCGCACAGCACCAGCCGCCGCACGTGCGGCACGCGGAAGAGCGCGCCGTAGCGCGCCAGGCCGAGTGGCGGGACGGCTTCCGTCACGGGAGCGATCATCTACGCTCGACTCGATGAAGGTCGAGCCACTGCTCTACGGCGATCGCAAGGTCTTCAGCGTCGCCGGCTTCAATCGCGGCGTCGCCGACTGGCTTGCCCGGCTGCCGACGCTGTGGATCGAGGGCGAGGTCACGGAGCTGCGCCGGAACGAGCGCTGGGGCAGCGTCTTCTTCACGCTCAAGGACCCGGAAGATGGCGCCTGCCTGCCGGCCTCGATCCCGCGCAGGACCTTCGACGCGCTCAAGCTCGACCTGACGGAGGGCGAGCGCATCCACGTGCTCGGCCGCCCAGAGCTCTTCGCAGCCAAGGGCGAGTTCCGGCTGCGGGCGCTCTCGCTCGAGCGCTTCGGGCTCGGCGCTCACCTCGCTGCGATCGAGCGGCTGAAGCAGACGCTCAGCGCGGAGGGCCTCTTCGACGCTGCCCGCAAGCGGCCGCTCCCCCGCTTCCCACGGCGCATCGGGCTCGTCACGGGCAGCGACGCGGCCGCGCGGCGCGACGTGACGACAACGATCCAGACGCGCTTCCCGCCTGCGCGGCTCCTGGTCGCCGAGACGCTTGTCCAAGGCCCCCGCGCGGCCGCAGGCATCGTCGAGGCGCTCGAGGCCATCGTCAGGGAGCCCGGGATCGACGTCGTCGTCCTGACGCGCGGCGGCGGCAGCTTCGACGACTTGCTCCCGTTCAGCGACGAGCGGGTGGTGCGCGCCGTGGCGGCCTGCCCGGTGCCGGTCGTCTCCGCGGTAGGGCACGAGCAGGACACCCCGTTGTGCGACCTCGCCGCGGACGTACGAGCCTCCACACCGACAGCGGCGGGCAAGCTCGTCGTGCCCGACCTCGAGGCGCTCAGGGTCGAGCTCGACCGGGCCCGCAGCTCGCTCGAACGGTGTGTCCGCCGCGCGATCGCCCGCGAGCGCGAGGGAATCGCACGGACGCGCACCGCTCTCGAGCGCGGTGCGCGCAGGGCGCTCGAGCGGGACCACCAGCGGCTGACCCTGCTCGGCGAACGGCTACGGCGCGGGCCGGCGCTCCTCGTCGAGCGGAGGCGGTCGGCGCTCGAGCGGGCCGGCGGCAGACTCGCCGCGCTCTCGCCGCGCGCCACGCTCGGGCGGGGCTACGCGATCGTCCGGGCGGGAGACGTGGTTCTGCGCACAGCGGCCGAGGTCGAGCCCGGCGACCGCGTGCAGGTCGAGCTCGCCGAAGGCGCGTTCAGCGCCAGCGTGGAGAACGTCCTGAAGTGAGCGAGCTGACGTTCGAGACGGCACAGAAGGAGCTCGAGCAGATCGTCGAGCGGCTCGAGCGGGGCAACGCCGACCTGGACGAGGCGATCAAGCTCTGGGAGCGCGGGGAGGAGCTGCTGCGCTTCTGCCTTGCCCGGCTCGAGTCGGCCGAGGGGACGATCGAAGAGCTCGCCGAGCGCGCTGCGGGCGCCCAACCGCTTCCACCGGCCGGCGAAGGCGGTTAGGATCGCGCCGTGGCCCGGCCTTCGACAGAGACGCTCGCCCGAGTACCCCTGTTCGCAGGGCTGGACCAGCGTGACCTCGGCCGGATCGCCGACACGTTCAAGGAGCGCAACTACGCCGCGGGGGACGCGATTGCGACCGAGGGTCAAGGCGGCGCAGGCTTCTTCGTGATCGGCGAGGGCACGGCGAAGGTGACAGTGGGTGGCGAGGACCGCGGCACGCTGGGACCGGGCGACTACTTCGGCGAGATCGCGCTGATCGACGAGGGCGCTCGCACCGCGACCGTCACCGCCGACTCGGACATGACCACCTACGCGATGACGTTCTGGGAGTTCCGCCCCATCGTCGAGACGGATGCTCGCATCGCCTGGAAGCTCGTCCAGGCCCTTGCGCACAAGCTGCGCGAGTCGGAAGCCCGAACGACTTAGTGTTGATTCAACACTAAGTCCAAAGCGAGCTCCCGCAGGTCGTCCCGCGCGCGCGCCGGATCGCCCGACAGCGCGATCGTCTCGGCGCCGGGAACGTCAGCGGCGACTGTGCCGCCGAAGACGATGCACCGTGTGCCCGCGGATCGCCGCGCCACCTCGCCGGGCGCTTTCCCAAGCGCTGTCGTCGAATCCACGCGACCTTCGCCGGTCACGACGACGTCATACCCCGCTGCGTCGAAGCCGATCGTGTCGAGCACGAGCGCGGCGCCCGGGACGAGCTCCGCGCCGAGCAGCGCCAGCGCGGCCCCGAGTCCACCGGCCGCACCCGATCCTCGCTTGTGTTGATTCAACACAAGCTCCTCACGGGCCGCGAACGCCTGCTCCAGCGCCACGATCTCGGCCGGGCCGGCGCCCTTCTGCGGGCCGAAGAGGCTCGGCGCCTCGAGCAAGGTCGCGCTCACGTCGCAGGCCGCGCGCACCGGTACGGGCAGCTCGGAAACGACCTCGAAGAAACCGAAGCCCGCGTCCATCGTCGCCGTGCCGCCGAGGCAGAGCAGGAGCTCGCCGGCGCCACCGGCAAGCGCCGCCGCGACGAGCTCGCCGAAGCCGCGGCTGGAGGCGGCGAGCGGGTCGAGCCGGCCTGGGTCGAGCGGCACGGCTGCGGCCGCCTCGACGACGGCGGTACCGTCCGGCAACACCAGCCAGCACGCGCGGCGCGGCGCGCCGAACGCGTCGTGCACGTCCGCCTCGCGCCACTCACCCCCGACTGCGAGCCGGATCGCCTCGGCGGTGCCCTCGCCGCCGTCGGCGACCGGCAGCTCGACGGCGTCCGCGCCGCCGAGCCGAAATCCTTCGGCCAACGCGGCAGCTGCCGCGGACGCTGTGAGGACGCCCTTGAGGCTAGCCGGACACGCCAGCGCGCGCACGGGCCACCTCTGCCGGAGCGACCTGCTCGTCCACGGTGATCTCGCTGGCGTCGGGCATGTCGCGGAGCGTCGCGAACGAGAGCCCCTCGCGCGCCAGGAAGAGCAGGCCGACACCGACACCGACCGACATCTCGAGCACCTGGAGCACGAGCGCGTAGGCAAACCCCGTCGAGTAGGCGACGCCGTACTGGACGAGCGGCAGCGCCACCGCCGCCTGCAGCAGGCCGATGTTCCCGGGCCAGAGCGGGAAGACGGTCGCCACGTTCATCAGCAGCAGCACGAGCCCTGCCGCGGGCAGCGGCGCGTGGATGTCGAAGGCCCGCATCGCGACATAGACGGCGAGGAGCTGGAGAAACCAACCGGTGCACTGGAGCAGGATCGCGGTGACCGCCGGCAGGGGCGACCGCAGCACCGACAGGCCCTGCCGGGCCATCGCCAGCAACCGCCGCACCGGCCGGGAGCCGTCCAGGGCAGGGCGGTGGCGCCGGCGCGCGCCGACGACCGCGGCGGTGAAGAGCAGGATGCCGACGGACGAGACGATCACGAGGCTCGTGACCGCCCAGTGCGGGATCTTCGCCGTCGTGATCACGTAGGCGACGAGCAGGAGCGCCGGGAACAGATCGAAGAGGCGGTGCGCGAAGACGGTGCCGACGAGCGCGCCGCTCGTCCCACGCCCGTGCGGGAGGCGGCGGCGCAGCACGGCGACTCGCGCGAGCTCGCCGATCCGGCCCGGGAGGACGGCGTTCGCCATCAGGCCGATCGAGAAGGCTGCGAAGACGCCGTCAAACCGCGGCCGCGGCGGGTCGAGCGCCTGGTCGATCGTGAACCGCCACGCCAGCGAGCGCGCGAGCACCGAGAGGAGGTTGAGGCCGAGCGCGAACGCGACCCAGGCCCAGTTGACGAGGTCGAACGCGTGGTAGACGACGTTCCAGTCCGGCCCGCGCCACCAGAGCAGCACGAAGACGGCGGCGACCATCGGCAGGACGAGGGCCACACGCGCCCATGGCCTGCGCGGCACGAGCTTCATGCCGCTACCGACGCCGGCACGCCGCGCGCGTCGTCGTAGATCGCGAGCAGCCGGCGCGCGACGTCCGGCCAGGAGTAGTTGTCGAGCGCGAGCTGCCGCGCCGCCGCACCTCTCGCCTCGCGCCCTGCCTCGTCGGCCAGGAGCTGCTCGACGGCTTCCGCAAGCGCAATCGCGTCCCCGGGCGGGACGGCGACGGCCGTGTCCGGCGTCATCACGTCTCGGTAGCCCGTGATGTCGGAGGCGACGACCGGCGTCGCACAGGCGAACGCCCGTGTCAGCACCATCCCGAAGCTCTCGCCGCCGAGCGACGGCGCAACCAGCGCCTTGGCGGAGCCGAGCTCCGCCGTGAGGTCCTCCTGGCTGAGGAAGCCCAGGATGTCGATTCCATCGTCGTCGACGCGCAGGCGCGTGAGCAGGAGCCGCACCGCGAGCGGGTCGGCGCCGGCGATCCGCAGGCGGGCGCCGGTCCGCTTGCGGATCTGCGGCCACGCCCGCAGCAGCACCTGCAGCCCCTTCCTCGGCTCCTGGCGGCCTGCGAAGACGATCCGGTGCTCGCGGTCGCCGGGATTGGCGCCGTCCGGGATCAGGACGCCGTTCGGGACGATCTCGTACTCGCCGGGCAGCCAGCGCTGCGCGGAGGCGCGCGCCTGCTCGGACACGGCGATCCGGCGGTCGAGTCGCTCTTCGAGGAAGCCCCAGACGGGCTTCGCCAGCCGCATCCACCCCAGGTCCCCGCTCGCGTGGTGGGTGCCGACCATGGGGCCGTCCCAGAGGGCGAGAGCGGCGATGCAGGGGGTCGGCGTCATCGGCTCGTGCAGGTGGAGGAGGTCGAAGCCCTCCGCTTCGAGCACGTGCCGCATGCGGAGGATCGAACGGGGGCTGAGGATGATGTTCGGCAGCGAGCCGTTCGCCGGCACGATCACGGAGCGGCCGATCGGGATCACCTCGGGCGGCGGGTCGCCGTGGCGGCCGACGCGTGGATGCAGCACCCGTGTGAACTGGCCGGGCGGGTCGTTGCCCATGATCAGCCGCACGTCGTGGCCGAGCTCGCGCAGGGCCCCTGCCTGCAACTCCGCGTGCTCCACGACCGCGCCCCAGAAGGACCACGAGAACGGGACGACGATGCCCACCTTCATCTCCGCATGAGTCTATGCGCGTCTGCACAATGGGGACCATGCGCCTGGAGGGTGTGCATCACGTCACGCTGATCACCGCCGACGCACCGCGGAACGTCGACTTCTACACCCGCGTTCTCGGGCTGCGGCTCGTGAAGAAGACGGTGAACCAGGACGATCCGACCGTCTACCACCTGTTCTACGCCGACGAGCGCGGCAGCGCCGGCTCGGACATCACGTTCTTCGAGTACCCGGGCGCGCGACGGGGTCATCCCGGGGCCGGGATGGTGCACACGATCGTCTGGCGGGTGGCGTCCGCGGAGGCGATCGACTTCTGGGAGCAGCGCCTCGCGGGCGAGGCTCAGAACGTGGAGCGCGCCGACGGCTCGCTCCGGTTCCAGGACCCGGAGGGCGTCGGCCACGAGCTCGCCGTCTCCCAGGTCGAAGACGAGCCGCTCGTCGCGGAGCACCCGGAGATCCCGCGCGAGCACGCGCTGCAGGGCTTCGACGGCGTCCGCGCCTACGCCTTCGACCCGGAGCGAAGCCGGCAGCTGCTCGAGGAGACGCTCGGGTTCGAGTCGCGCGGCGAGGGCAGCTGGGAGGCGCGCGGCGACAAGCGCGGCGGCTTCTACTCCTACGACCAGGCGCCGGAGGCGGTCGGCCTCGGCGGCGCCGGCACCGTCCACCACGTTGCCTGGGCGACCAACAGCGAGGAGCAGGACGCCTGGCGGCAGCGCGTGGCCGACGCGGGCTACCAGCCGACCCCGGTGATCGACCGCTTCTACTTCAAGTCGGTCTACTTCCGCGAGCCGAACGGCATTCTTTTCGAGCTCGCTACGCTCGGCCCCGGGTTCGCCACCGACGAGGATCCCGAGCACCTGGGCGAGCGGCTCTCGCTGCCACCGGACTTCGAGCACCTGCGGGAGCGGATCGAGCCGGTGCTGACGCCACTGCCGAGCCCACGAGGATGAGCCTCCACGTCCTCGAGCGGCCGGCCGAGGGCGCAGCACAGGGAACGCTGGTGCTCCTGCACGGCCGCGGCGCCGACGAGCACGACCTCTATCCGCTGCTCGACGCGCTCGACCCGGAGCGGCGGCTGCTCGGGCTGACGCCGCAGGGGCCGCTGACGCTGTCGCCCGGCGGCCGGCACTGGTACCGGCTGGGCGGCATCCCCACCCCGGACCCCGACACCTTCTGGCCGAGCTTCGTCGAGCTCTCGGAGCTCGTGGACGGGCTCTCCGGCCCGGTGGTGCTGGGCGGCTTCTCGCAAGGCGCCGTGATGAGCTACGCGGTCGGCCTCGGCCGCAAGCCGGACAAGCGGCCGGCCGCCCTGCTCACGCTCTCCGGCTTCATGCCCTCGGTGGACGCGCTCGAGCTCGACCTGACCGACCTGGACGGCTTCCCGGCTGCGATTGCACACGGAACACTCGACCCGGTGATCGCGGTCGACTACAGCCGGGCGGCGCGGGACGTGCTCGCCGCGGCCGGTGCCGACGTCGCCTACC
>JAWVCV010000084.1:0-3105 GCA_033858115.1 Gaiellaceae bacterium | reverse complement strand
GAGCCTGTGCGCGGTCGCGGCGTCGAGGTCGCGCCGCGCGACGTCGTCGCGGCGGCGTTGCCCGACCCGGCGACGCTCGGCGACCGGATGCACGGCAAGACGTGCGCGGGCACATTCGTCACGGGCACCGGGAAGGACGGTCGGCCGCGGCAGACCTACCTCTACCACGTGCTCGACAACGATCACTCGATGCGCGAGTGGGGCCACCAAGCCGTGGTGCTCCAGACCGCGCTGAACCCGGTCGTCGCGCTCGAGCTCTTGGCGAGCGGCACCTGGGAGGGAACGGGCGTGCTCGGTCCGGAGGCGTTCGCGCCGCGGCCGTTCCTCGACCTGCTCGCCGAGTACGGCGCCCCGCACGGCGTCGAGGATCGGTAGTTTCCCCGTCGTGAGCACCACTGTCACCGGGGCCGAGGCGGTCGAGTGGGACCTCGCCGACCTCTTCGAAGGGCCGGACGACCCGCGCATCGAGCCCGAGCTGGAGGAGGCTCTGGCGGCGGCGCAGGCGTTCCGCGAGCGCTACCGCGGCAAGCTCGGAGAGCTCTCTGCGGCTGAGCTGAACGACGCGATCGTCGAGCTCGAGCGCATCAAGTCGGCCTCGACCCGCGTCGAGGTCTTCGCGCGCCTGCGGCTCGCCGCAGACAGCTCCGACCAGGCGCGCGGCGCCCTCGTCCAGAAGGTGCGGGAGCGCAACACGCAGATCGAGACCGAGCTCCTCTTCTTCGACCTCGAGTGGAGCGCGCTCGACGACGAGATCGCGGAGCGGCTGCTCGCCGATCCCGCCCTCGAGCACTACGCGAACGTCCTGCGCTCGGAGCGGCGCTACAAGCCCTACCAGCTCTCCGAGCCGGAGGAGCGGATCTCCGCCGAGAAGAGCCTCACCGGCGCCGGCGCCTGGGGCCGGTTCTTCAACGAGCTCCTCTCCGATCTCCGCGTCTCGCTCGATGGTCAGGACCTCTCGCTCGACGAGGCGCTCTCGAAGCTCTCCCGTCTGACCGACCAGGACGAGCGCGGCCACGTCGCCGAGGCCGTCACGGAGGCGCTGCGGCCGGGCGTGCGGACGCGCGGCTACGTGCTGAACACGATCCTGAACGAGCGCGCGATCGAGGACCGCCTGCGGGGCTATGACTCCTGGATCGCCGCGCGCAACCTCGCGAACGAGATCCCGGACGAGGCTGCGCAGAGCCTCGTGGACGCGATCGTCGCCCGCTACGACATCCCGCAGCGCTTCTACGCGCTGAAGGCCCGCCTGCTCGGCCTGCCGAAGCTGCGTGACTACGACCGCTTTGCGCCGCTCCAGGACGTCGGCGGCACGATCGCGTGGGACGACGCGCGGGAGATCGTGCTCGACGCGTTCAACGGCTTCGCGCCCCAGGCCGGCGAGATCGTCGGCAGCTTCTTCGAGCGGGATTGGATCGACGCCGCGGTGCGGCCGGGCAAGATGCTGGGCGCCTTCTGCGCCACCACCGTTCCGGACGTCCACCCCTACGTGCTGATGAACTACGCCGGCGAACGGCGCAGCGTGCTCACGCTAGCGCACGAGCTCGGCCATGGACTGCACGGGTCGCTCGCGCAGGACCTGGGCATGCTCAACGCGAGCACGCCGCTGACGCTCGCCGAGACGGCGTCCGTCTTCGGAGAGGCGCTGACCTTCGAACGGCTGATGGAGCGGGAGGACGATCCGCGCGCCCGCCTCGACCTGCTCGTCGGTCGCATCGACGACGCGATCTCGACCGTCTTCCGGCAGATCGCGCTCAACCGCTTCGAGCACGCGATCCACACAGGCCGCCGCGAGGAGGGCGAGCTGCCCGTCGAGCGGATCTCGGAGCTGTGGACGCGCGAGCAGGAGCGCATGCTCGGCGACGCGGTCGAGGTGACCGAGGGCTACGGGATCTGGTGGAGCTACGTGCCGCACTTCATCGCCGTGCCGGGGTACGTCTATGCGTACTCGTTCGGCTATCTCTTCTCGCTCGCGATCTACCGCCGGTACCTCGAGGAGGGAGACTCGCTCGTCGAGCCCTACCTCGACCTGCTGCGGGCGGGCGGCTCGGCGCCGCCGGCGGAGCTCGCGGCGCGGCTCGGCTTCGACATCGGCGACCCGGGCTTCTGGTCGGCGGGCCTCGATGCGATCGGGACGCTCGTGGACGAAGCCGAGCAGCTCGCGGCGCAGCTCGACCGCTAGGGACCTCCGCTCCCTCCTCCGCCGTACTTCCTTCGGTGCTTGTTGCGCTTCTTGCTGCGCTCCTGACGGGGGCGGCCCCCGCGCCGGCCGCGCACCCCTGCGCGGCCGCGCTGCCGCGGGGGCCGGACGTGCCGGCGCCGCTGATCCTCCGCACGAGCTGCGGCGGCTACCGGCTGAGCGAGGACGGACGGGTGACGAGGCTGCCCCGCCACTGGTTCGCGAAGCACGCAGGCGGGACCGGACGGCGCTTCGGCGCGGACCTCAGCATTCGCCGGACGAAGCCGGGCCGATACCTCCTCTACCGAGGCGGGCAGCTGGTTTGGCGCTCCAGCGGGCTCTATCCCAATGACGGCGGCGGCGTCGCCTTCGGGCCTGGCTTGTTTGCGTTCGCCACCTACCGCCACGGGGTCTTCCTGACAGACCTCGGGTCTCCGGAGCGGCTCGTGGTCGGGGGCCACGGCGCCGAAGCGATCGACTTCACGCGCAGCGGCCGGCTGATTGTCAGCCGTCTGGCGTCGCTCAGCGTCATCTCTCCCGCAGGAATCGTCGAGCGCCGGTATCGCTTCCGCCCGAGCACCGGCTTCGCGTTCGACGCGGCGAGCGACACAGTCATGTTCGTCACGCCTGCCGGTCGGCTCGCGAGCGCCGCGGGCACGACAGTCCGGCTCGGCCGGACCGTCGGCGAATTCGGCGGGGGAATCGGGATCGCCGGCCCTGACCTCCTCTACTTCGGAGCCGCCGATCGCCTGACCGTCACTCGCCGCGACGGCGCTTTCGTCGCGAGCGCGCGTTGGCGCCATGGCCTGGCCACGGACTCCGGTGTGAGCGCCTCGCCGGACGGCCGCTCTGTCGCCTTCCGGCTCTCGAACGTCTACCCCGGCGCACGCTCCGGTCGGGCGACGGTCTATCTCGTGCACGCCGGGCAG